>CAZIGP010000376.1:0-5267 GCA_964538425.1 uncultured Pirellulales bacterium
CGACGGCGCGTAGTTCGGCAACATCGCAGCCGCCGATTACGCTGGAACATGTAAGCGATGAACCGGTGCGGCCTACCTTGCACCAAAATACGTCGTCGAATCTCCGATTGTTTGGCGATTACGAATTAATCGAAGAAATTGGCCGCGGCGGGATGGGCTTGGTCTACAAGGCGCGACAGAAAAGCCTCAACCGCGTCGTGGCGTTAAAAATGGCGCTTCGAAGTGAAGCAAAGTCTCCTGCCGACTTAGCGAGATTTCGTTCAGAAGCCGAAGCTGCGGCGCGGCTCAACCACCCTGGTATTGTGCCCGTTTACGAGGCTGGCGAGCAGGATGGGCAGTTTTATTTTACGATGAAATTAGTCGATGGCACGTCGCTTAATCAGCGATTGGCCCAAGGACCGATTCCACCGCGCGAGGCCGCTGCATTGCTCGCGCCAGTCTGCCGCGCAATTCATTTTGCTCATACGCAAGGTGTGTTGCATCGCGATTTGAAACCAGCAAATATTCTGGTCGACTCGGAAGGCCGTCCACACGTTTCCGACTTTGGACTAGCGAAGCGCGTCGAGATGGATTCCGACTTGACCGTAACCGGTGCAATTCTCGGCACGCCTTGCTATATGGCCCCGGAACAAGCCGCCGGCACACGCGGCAAACTCGGACCTGCCTCCGACGTCTACAGTCTCGGCACAATTCTTTATCAAATGCTCACCGGCCGGCCACCGTTTCAAGCGGCCTCTCCGGTCGACACGGTGCTCTTGGTGCTCGAACAAGAACCGCTGCCGCCGCGCGTGCTAAATCCAAAAGCCGACCCTGAATTGGAAATGATCGCGCTCCAGTGCTTGCAAAAGCCAGCCGACTTGCGTTATGCCACCGCCGGCGCGCTCGCTGACGATTTAGAAGCTTACTTGGCCGATGAACCGATCTCTGCACGGCAAGGGCTGTTCAATAAAATCGTCAGCCGTGCATTTCGCGAAACGCATCATGCCACCGTGCTAGAAAACTGGGGCTTGCTCTGGATGTGGCACAGCCTGGCACTCTTCATCACCTGCTTGTTGACGAGTTTTTTGCAGTGGCGCGGAACAACGTCGCCGTGGCCCTATTTGGCACTTTGGGTTGTCGGCTTAGGAGCATGGGCCGGAATCTTTTGGACGCTCCGGCATCGTTCTGGCCCCGTGACATTTGTTGAACGACAAATCGCCCATGTGTGGGCGTCTAGCATGATTAGCATTGGGGGCCTGTTTGTCGTCGAGGTCATCCTAGGTCTACCGGTACTATTTCTTTCGCCGATATTAGCGCTCACCAGCGGGATGATTTTCGTCATCAAAGCTGGCATGTTAACCGGCGAATTTTATTTCCAAGCGGCAGCGCTATTTGCCACTGCCATCGGCATGGCGATCTTGCAACGAAACAATATTCCGCTGGCCGTCTTGTTATTCGGCGTGGTTTCAGCCGCGTGCTTCTTTGTGCCAGGTTGGAAATATCATCGACAGCGAATGATGACAACGCGGCAACATGAGCATCTTTAGATTTTTTAAATCATTTTAAGTCAGCTCGAAGGCGCGCCAATTCACGATCAACGCTAACTTCTCGTTCGTGTTTCGTCACTTCGAACTCGAGCGAATCTTCACCCAACGTGTCGATGTCGATCAGCGCTACCGCTTCGGCCTCCGCGAATTCTAGTTTTTGACAAAAATGCTCGAACCTTGCCAGCACTTGCGATGAGGTGATAGCACTTGGCAGAGATGTGGCGATCTGCCGACGGGCGTTGGCTGCCGATTGGCGGGCAACAAGTGTCGTCATGCGGCTTTGAGCGGCAGCATATTTGTCGCGCAGCAAATCGAGTTGCCTTCGCAACGATGCATTGGTTTCACGAGCTTCGGCCAGTTGTCGATCCAACAAATCAAGCGACCGCCGATGATCGAGTTGTCGGGCAATCGCCTGGCGAGCTAATGGTTCGTCATTCGCTTCTATTGCTGCCACAGCTCGCTGTTGCCAAGTTTCCACTCGCTGTTGCTCGGCGTCTCGGGAATTTGTCAATAAGCGTTCGGCTGCTAACGAGCGTGCCACAGTTGCCGAGGTGCTCGCGAGCAGTGTTTCCATTTCACGCAACGCGTGCCGCAGCATACGGTCAGGACGTTCGAAGTAATCGACGAAGTCGTTAACGTTGGCCGACACAATGGCAGATGTGCGTTGGAAGATGCCCATGCGAAGTTCTCCGTGAAAAGATGTTAGTTAATCGCCGCGGATATCTATCTGCGGGTAAGCTTGCCACAATTCAGGGCTATTGCTGAATTGCGAATACCGTTGTTGAATCGTCTGCCGCAATAATTTCATTTTGCTCGCCGACGCGCGATACTCCCTCCACGGCTGCCGCGATTTGCGCGACCAGCTCTTCAGTCCGCGAGACCGGTGCTCCCGTGAATTTTGCCAAGTGAATCATCGAAACCAATTCACGAATCCAAGCTAATGTGGCCATCAGATCGGCATGACTTTGCCGACGTACTGCCGCCAGTCGTGTAAAATTTTGCTCCCGGGCACGATGGCTTTTTTGCCAGCGATCGAGCGCCGTTGCATTGAATGTTTCGGCTGACTTTGACGACACCTCGGCTAAATCGGCGGTTGCAACGTGGCGAAGCAGCTCGTCGATTTCACGAATCCGCGCTGCCTGAGTGGTTAACGCCGTTCGCAATTCACCGATACGCCCTTTTTCACGTGCCAGTGCCGTTTCAGGCCAACCGTCAAGACTCGCGAGCGCCGTTTGCAATTCAAGTTCCACTTGTGCAATGGCCGTGGCCATTTCATCGGCCTTAGAAGTCTGCTGTCCCTCTGCCTCGGTAGACTGTTTTCCAGCCGACGACAACAAAATCGGTAAATACAAAGGCCAAAACAGCAGCGCCGTTGGCAGCAAAAACAGAGTGCGTTTCGTCCTCCTGCTGTCCACCAAATACATGGCGACCGAAACAGCCATGCCGACCAGCAAATAAAACAAAAGTGTTTCGGTAATGTTCATGGCGAAATGATTTTGCAAACCAAAGCGGTAACGTAATTTGCAAAAATTCCGAGCGATTCCGATCACCACAAATTCACAAAATCTCTAAATCATTTGCGTCCACTCACTCAGCAAATCCCAAAGAGAATAAATCACTACCGGAGTGACAAAGCTGAAGCAGCCGCACCAGGCTAAAATCAATCGCCGCAAAAAACACTCGCGGCGACAACGATGCGACTCAGGCATCGTGTCGGCTAGCCCGACGAACCCTTGATATAAGTTGAATGCTCCCCAAAACCCGGCAACAAACGGTAACATCAGGCCTAAGGCACTCCAGAACATTGGCAACCCGACGAAGTTCGGAAACACTAAAGCCGTGAGACTGTTCGCCACATAAATCGGTAAGATGCCCACGAGCGCAACGGCCGCAGCCGCCATGCCTTTTAAAGCATGAGCGGTGACACTTAACATGGTGGTTTGAATGCCCGCCAACAATCCGTAGAAGTAAAAACTCGGCAGACAAATACCGTTGGCAGCGATCAAACCGAGTGAAAAACTAAGTGTCAGATTCAGCGCCGAGAAATCGTTCCAATTGGCCGCTGGAATGTGAGGCAACCATAAGCCGTTTTGAGCTTTGAAAGCATTCAATAATGCAGTGGCAATCACGCCATAGATAGTGAAGCCGACCAAGGCAACCGCCATGAACCGTGGAATCAGTTCACGCTGCCGATTTTCTTGCCGCATGAATCGATCAAGCCCGGCGCGATCTTTGAGCAGCATTTCCACTACGCCAATGGTCGTAATTCCGCCGTCGACCAAAAATGAGGAGCGTAATTCTTCCACGATCGGTTTCTGTGGCGGTTCGCAAACACAAAAATCGTCACATGTGAATGTCGTTGGCATCTCGTATTCCTTGAATAGTTTTGAAACTGCAAGCATATTGAATAAGCCTGAACCCCGAACCCTTCTAAGCAAACAGACCGAACAGATAAAACAAGTCGCTACCGATGATTGCCACTAGCGCCAGCACCCAAACCGGCTTTGTGCCACGCGCCGGTTCCAGGGTTTCCATCACGCGGCGAAAGACATCGGCCATCGAAACACCCACGCCGGTAAACACCAGCAGATTGACACCGAGCACAATCCACTCAGCCGTTATCTGACTAAATAGAGCGGGTACTTGCGCGGGAATCGCCACGCTAAAGAACCAGTTGATCGGCACCGAAGCCAGGAGCGCCAGCCCGCCCCAACTTGTCGTCACCAGCGCTGCAAGCAACGTGGTGCCAGCTCGCAATTTTGAGCCATTAATGCTGTTCAAAACGTAAAGTGCCGGCAGTGGCACCGCCCATGCTAACCCGGCAGCAATCGTCAGCAGTATGCTTTTTTGAGCCATCGCTGCCACGCCGCCGCCAATGGCCATTGTCATGCCATAGGTTGCTGTGCCCATGAGCGCTGTTGCCGTCAAAGCCAACGCGACGTGAAAGCGATAGCCGCTTTCGCGACATTGCACGGCAAAGTCTTCTGGCCGACGCAATGCCAGCCCTACATTCGATATCCCGGACTGTAAAGAATCGCGAAACATGCTGGCTCTCCTAAATGACGAGCGAAAAACCGCCCGCTAGGAGAACCGCAGAGTGCTAACAAAAATTAACTAAGAATTTTGAATCACGAACACATAAAAGACAAAGCTTCCTCGATTTTTATCTTTCATGTTTTCGCGATTCTTATCGCAATTCTGCCACAATCCGATACATGGCCGCTAAATATTCTTCGGCTTCCTTCAGCGGCATTACTAGCGGCGGAGCCGCGCGAAGCACATCGCCCGAAAGCGGTCCGAGCAAGTGGATCGCAAGTCCTTTGTTATCGCCGTTGTAGCAGGCTTTAACAATTTGCTTAGCGATTTCTTTCGAATCGCGCGAGCCGACGGCAGCGCATTGAATACCCCACACAGTCCCTTCGCCTCGGATGGCATCAATGGCAGGTAGTTCGGTTAGCTTCAGCAAACCTGCTTCGATCACCTTCGCCAACTTGCGGGCATGGCCCATTACGTCGTGCTGCTCGAATTCATCCAGCGTGGCCAAAACAGCGGCACAGCCAAGCGGATGACCACTCCAAGTATCGGAAGCCTCGCCATAATCAAACTCGGCAAATAAATCGGCGCGGCCCACCGCGGCATCGACCGGCACGCCATTCGCCATGCCTTTACCGAGCACCACAATGTCGGGTTCAACACCATATTCCGTGAAGGCGTACATGGAACCCGTGCGGCCGAAGTTGG
>CAZIGP010000377.1:0-5264 GCA_964538425.1 uncultured Pirellulales bacterium
GACTATCCCCCAAAGATTGCCGCCGTTTGCTCGACGCACCCGACCTGACCACACCCGTTGGAATCCGCGACCGAGCCATTCTGGCGACGCTGGCCTATAGCGCGTGCCGCGTCGGCGAATTAGTCAAGCTCAAGGCCAGCGACTTCAAGACCAGTGGCGAGCATCGAGTGTTGGCGATCTACGGCAAAGGCGGCAAGGAGCGGACCGTACCGCTCCACGTCGAAGCGGTCGAACGGCTCAAGCTTTGGATGAACGCGGCAGCGATGTCGAACGACCGCGATACTCCGCTCTTCCGCCCTCCCCTCACTTCGCGCGGACGCGGTCATGACGGCTTCGCCGAACGGCCGCTCTCCGTGCGAGCCGTCGAGTACCTCGTCGAGCGCTACGTCAAAAAGATCAGTCTCGATCCGGCCGTGACGGTCCATTCGCTGCGCGTGACGGCGCTCACCACGGCCCGCGAACGCGGCGCCGACGTGGTCGATTTGCAAGATTTCGCGGGGCACTCCGATCCCCGCACGACATTGACGTATATCCGCACCCGCGACCGACTATCGAAGTCCCCTGCTTATGTTCTCAAGTATTGAGCTTCCAGCACCTCGGTAGCGGTTATGCCGGTTGTAGGGGCTTGCGCGCTCGCGCAGGCGCAATCAAGCTGAATTTAACGGCCTGATTGCGTTCATCCCCAACCTAAACTTCGGAGTTTCGACCATGACGGCACTGCGTCAACGACTGATCGACGACTTGCAACTGCGGAACTTTTCCCACCACACGCAAAGCGCTTACGTGGCCGCCGTGGTGCGATTCGCCCGGCACTACAACGCTTCACCCGACAAGCTTGGCGAGAAAGAGGTTCGCCAATACCTGCTGCATCTGGTTCGCAAACATCGCATCGCATGGAGCACCTACAACATCCACCTCTGTGCCCTGCGCTTCTTTTACCAGACGACCCTGGGTCGCGCGGGGCTGCTGGACGGAATTCCCTGCCCCAAAGAACCCAAGCGCCTGCCCGTCGTGCTCAGTCGCGACGAAGTCGCGCAGTTGCTGGCCGCCGCGCCAAGACTGAAGTCGAAGGCGATGCTCATGCTGGCCTATGCGGCCGGTCTGCGAGTCTCGGAGATCGTCCACCTGCAAGTCGGCGACATCGACAGCCGACGGATGGTGATTCGCGTCCGGCAAGGCAAAGGCCGCAAAGACCGCTACGTGATGCTTTCGCCCAAATTGCTGGAGACGCTGCGCATCTATTGGAAACAAGCAAAGCCACAGCATTATCTCTTTCCGAACCCCGTTGGCAAACCGATAAGAATTTCGACGGTGAATCAGTCTTGTCACAAAGCGCGACGGCGCGCTGGGCTCAAGAAGATCGTGACCATCCATACGCTCAGGCACAGCTTTGCCACCCACTTGCTCGAAGCGGGAGTCGATGTCCGCACAATCCAGGTGCTCTTGGGACATCGCAGTTTGAAGACCACCGCTTTATACACCGCCGTGTCCATGCAACGGATCACCTCGGTGACCAGTCCGCTGGACGCCCTGGCCTCGATCGAATCGCCACCGGCAGATCCCAAACCGAAGTAGCGGATGTGTTCCGCGCCGCGGGCGCCGCGTTTCTGCATCACCACCGCGACGTACTGCGCAGCGAACAGCAGCAAGCGCTGCGCGATATTGCGGCCTGCCGCACGGCCGCCTTGGGCGGTCACGAAGAAGCGTGCGACGCGTGCGGCTACCGCCGCTTCGCCTACAACTCGTGCCGCAACCGTCACTGTCCCAAATGCCAAGCTTCCTCACGGGCTCGTTGGCTGGAAGCGCGACAGACGGAATTACTCGACGTTCCTTATTTCCATATCGTGTTCACTCTGCCTGCCGAACTTGGTCCCCTGGCACTTGCGAATCAGCGGATCCTCTATGGCCTGTTGTTCCAAGCGGCCTCGAAGACGCTCCTCCAGATTGCCGCGCAAACAAAACACCTTGGGGCAGAGATCGGGTTTCTGGCCGTGTTGCATACCTGGGGGCAGAACTTGATGCATCACCCCCACCTACACTGCGTCGTTCCGGGCGGCGGCTTATCGAAGAACTCGCAGCGCTGGATCGCCGCTGGTAATCGGTTCTTTCTCCCCGTGCGCGTGCTCAGCCGGGTATTTCGCGGCAAGTTCATCGCCTTGCTGAAGCAGGCCTACGAACGGGGCAAGCTGAAGTTATTCGGCAACTTGCGACCACTGACTCAAAGGGCCGCATTTGAAAAACTGATCGATCAATCGGTTCGAACCGAGTGGGTGGTCTACGCGAAGCCGCCCTTCGGTGGCCCCCGTCAAGTGCTCAAGTATCTGGCCCGTTATACGCATCGCGTAGCAATCGCCAACCGTCGCTTGGTGGCGTTCGACGGCCGGCACGTTCGCTTTCAATGGAAAGATTACGCGGACGACAACCGCCAGAAGATGATGACGCTGTCCACCGTCGAATTCATTCGCAGGTTCTTGATGCATATTCTGCCACGAGGCTTCACCCGCATCCGTTACTTCGGCTTTTTGGCTAACCGTCATCGTGCTCAGAAGCTGGCAACGATTCGCCAGTTGTTGGGCACGCCGTGCCCACACCTTGAAGCCAGTTCTCCGCCGGAAGCCAACGTGTGCGGCAGCGGCGAAGCAATCGGTGAACTCTGTCCGTTGTGTCGATCCGGTCGTTTTCAGATCATTGCGACCATTGCACCGACGGCGTCAACATTGTTGGGTATTCACTCCACTGTTTATTGGGATACTTCGTAATACTCTTTGCTCGTAACACCCGAATCATGACTGTCGAAGGTCGGCGTGGTGGACGATCCGCGCTTCTGCTGCGCGCCGTCGTCGAGATTCGTCGTTTGGGCGGCCGCGTTCGCACCGTTCTTGTTTGTCGTCAAACGCAGCGGGCGGCCATTCTGTCACTCGACCGACTTGCCGAAACACTGCCTCGATCGATTGCTTCCCCATAGCTAACGCCAATCGCAGTTCAGTTCAACACGTTTTATCTGACGTGCCGATCGAGCGGCCATTCCAGGTCGTAACCACGAGAACGATCGCAACAACTGGAAGCTGCTTTTGCTGAGGCACGTCAGATAAAACACTCTGTGTTATGCTGGACGCCGACGAAGCAGGGGACGATTTTCAACCGGCGTTCGTGCGTCCAATTTAAGGAGCCCAATGACTGACGAGAATGCCGCTGAACCGCAAAAACAACTTGCCCGGATAGGGCTGGACTCCCTGCCCCTGCCGATCGTTCAAGCTGGAGCTAATGGCCCCCGCCGATTCATCGAGTTTTTTACTGTTACTATTCTCAACAAAAATACGCGGCTGGCTTATGCGCAGGCGATAAAACAGTTCTTCGACTGGTGCGAACTTCGCGGCGTCATCAAACTCAATCAGATTGAGCCGGTCGTGATTGCCGGTTACATCGAGCAGCACCCTGCCGCCGCACCAACCGTCAAACAGCATTTGGCCGCGCTTCGAATGCTGTTCGATTGGATGGTCACGGGACAGATCATGCCTCACAACCCGGCCACTTCCGTCCGAGGGCCGAAGCATATCGTCCATCGGGGTAAAACGCCTGTGCTGACTGCCGACGAAGCCCGCAAACTACTGGATGCAATCGATACCACGACCGTGATCGGTATGCGCGACCGGGCGCTGATTGGCGTCATGGTTTATTCGTTTGCCCGCATCAGTGCCACCGTCTCGATGAAAGTCGAAGATTTTTATTCGGAAGGGAAACGCTGGTGGTTTCGGCTGCACGAGAAAGGAGGCAAGCGGCATGAAGTTCCCGCACACCACAATGGCGATCAGTATCTCGACGAATATCTGCAAGTGGCCGGCATTGCCGCCGACAAGAAAACTCCCCTCTTCCGCTCCGTAGATCGCCATGGGCGAATTACAGAGCGCAGCCTTACTCGTAACGACGCACTGCGGATGGTCAAGCGCCGCGCACGAGCCGCGGGGCTATCAACAAATACCTGTTGCCATTCATTTCGCGCGACGGGAATTACCGCCTATTTGGAGAACGGCGGCACGATTGAGAACGCACAAGCGATCGCGGCCCACGAGTCGCCGCGAACAACGAAGCTCTACGACCGAACCCGCGACGAAGTCACCCTCGATGAAATCGAGCGGATCGTGATATAGCTCATTACCTTCCACCATCATGGGCCGCACATGGTGGATTTAGCAAAATACACCATATAACGCCGCCTTGGAGAAATCACTTCCGGCTCCTACAATCAAGGGAAATCCGATAATGGAGTAATAGTCATGAATTGGCATGAGGATTTTGGTGACGAACCCTCGGTTGAAGAACGGGTCAGGTGCGGTTCTGCTTCGGACGCAACCTGGAATGAATCGCAACACTGGGAAAACTGCGAATGTTGCGGCAGCGTCTATGCGATCGAGTATCTTACTGAGACCGGGTGGACCGAATACTGCACATTGGATCTCGACCCTGGAACAGTAATTTGCGTGGATTGCCTTGAATCACGTATAGATCGATATACTCCATCCGATCCGTCGCTATTCGATGGCTGGACGCCTGTTGCAATTTGCTGATTTTCGGCCGCGCGTTTCCGAGCGATCTACTACCATCCGTCCGCTCGTGTGAACTCCGGGTAGGCCGATTGAAACTGGGAAAGGACTTGTTGGCGTAGCATCTCTAAGGTGCTGGCTGCATCTGAGGGCATGAAATACACCGGGCACTCAGGATCGTGGCAGTTACAGTGCCGCACCGTTTCGGATGTCAGCATATCGTCGAATGTTGCTCTGAGCTTAGCAATACTCTTCTCAACCTGTTGAAGCTTTTGCCGCAGTTGCAGATTTTGCAAGTCATGGCGCGATGGGATACGGCCCAGAATCTGACCATCACGCGATTTCCAGACGCCTGTTCCTATCGCGTGAATGGTATCGGTCAGGGCCTGCTTAAACGCAGGAAGATTGCTTTCTTGATGAATCGGAGTGTAAAAGGCTGGTCGGTCGAATAAACGGGACATAAGCGCAAGCGTTTCGTCGTCACTTGCCGGACCAATCGTTTGAACCAATGTGCGCAAGCCAGGTGCGTCGTCGGGAAATACCTCACCTTCAACAAAGCGTCGGAGTAAGGACTCGGTGCTTCGACGCAGAAATTCCTCGAACTCTATCCCTGACCAAATGTCACATCGGTAAACCCCTTTCGCCTTGAGGAGTGCCTTGATCCGGTCCCGCATTTCCGCAGAAACAGCTGAACGCGACACGATTCGGAATCGCTTCGGCGCG
>CAZIGP010000378.1:0-4944 GCA_964538425.1 uncultured Pirellulales bacterium
GCGATCGTGTAGGTGCACTTGGGTAACTAGCCTCCAACAAGAGCTTTTTTTTGCTTGTCTTTGTGGGTTGCGTAAGATGTTAATTATCAGTTGGTTGCGGCGATTAAGTTAATCTTGACCTAATCCGTAGGCTAGTTATAATCCGGGTAGATGGCAATTTCGGTAATCCAGGTGG
This sequence comes from uncultured Pirellulales bacterium, assembly GCA_964538425.1. Classification (GTDB taxonomy): domain Bacteria; phylum Planctomycetota; class Planctomycetia; order Pirellulales; family JADZDJ01; genus JADZDJ01. Next base: position 176 of record CAZIGP010000378.1, read on the forward strand.
AATTCTGAAACCATGCTGTCGGTCGGCGACTAGCTCGCCGGCAGGAGTCTTTGATACGTCACGGTTGGACGAAGGGAATTTTCCCGCTGGAATTGTAATTGGTTCGCAATTCAGCGCTCGTCTTAGCCATATGGCAATTAGGTTGTCTGAGCGAAAACATGGAGGACTAGGTACCGGCGGAGTTTTCTGAGCATCAGATGCACGCGGGTCCCGCTTTGACTAGCTGAACCACGGCTAGGGAGAGGGTGGTTGGCAGATGAAAACAGTATTTACGACCGGCGAAGCCGCTAAGATCTGCAAGGTTAGCCAGCAGACTATTATTCGTTGTTTCGATTCCGGCCAGCTTAAAGGCTTTCGCGTACCTGGCAGCCGTTTTCGCCGCATTCCACGCGCGGAATTGTTCGCGTTTATGCGAGATAACGGTATCCCGACTGATGCCCTGGAAAGTGGCAAGCGCAAGATTTTAGTCGTGGATGACGATCAAGAATTGGTAGATTTAATTGTCGACGTCTTGGAAAAAGACGGTCGTTTTGAAGTGCGGGCGGTCAATAATGGCTTTGATGCCGGCATGATGGTCAAGGAATATCATCCTGACCTAATCGTGCTTGACGTAATGCTGCCAGACATCAATGGCCGCGAGGTCTGCCAACGAGTGCGCAGTGACAAGACGATGGACGATGTTAAGATCGTTTGCATTTCAGGTATGATCGAGAACGATAAGATCGAAGACCTGAAAGCCGCTGGCGCAAATGACTTTTTACACAAACCGTTTGAAGTGGAAACATTAATCGACCGGATTGGCGCGCAGTTAGATGTCGAATCCATGACGGCCGGATAATTTTCCTTGAGTCATCGGTAGAGATTTACTTCAAGCCCAGGGTTGCAACCCCTGGGCTTTTATTATTGCCAGTTTGTGACCGATCGAGTGCAGTCTCATGCCGTCATTTCCGATGCTTTCGTTGCCGCTGCTGAATTTTGATTCAGTCCAGTGGCATCTGCCATTGTGCGATGCGACTGCCATGGAGCTGGCGCAGGTTTTTATTGAAAATGATCGATCCCAGCGGATTGTTCGTTTTGCGAGATTGCTAGAAGTGGATCCCGCATTGGGGATTTGGGCTCGATTGTGTGCTGCTCTCCATTACGGTGATAAACAATTGCCAGTTCTTGATCGAATTCCGCCGCTTGCCGAGTGGTTAGCTGGTGATGGCACTTATCGATGCGATTGGCAAACGATTAAGCTCGTTGATTTTTCGGCAGAACAGCAAAGTGCGTTTGCATCTCTCGTAGCAGAATCGGTAAGCAATGCTCGCGAAGCTACACGCGGTTTTCCGCATGATTTTGCTGTTTTACAACCACTTTATCTGGGCGTTCTGGCGACACACTGGCGAACTTGGTTACAGGTAGCAAATCCACTGCAAACGCCGCCCGAACCCTGGGGTGCTATGGCGAAGTTGCCAGACAAAATCGTGGGCGGATTAACGCCTTCTACTGAAGCTCGCCAGACCGCCGATGAAGCCTGGCGACGCTGGTTAAGTGAAATTTCTGGTGTGCGGTCGTTATTGCCGCAGGTGATCGCTCAGTCGCTAAGATTTCAAGAGCTGGAAATAAAGTTTGCAGATTCATTGCACACAGCAAAGCTTGAGGCAATGAAGGAATTTGCTTACGGAGCGGGGCATGAGTTGAACAATCCGCTAGCGAATATTGCCAGTCGTGCACAAACGCTGCTGACTCAAGAAAAAGATCCGGAACGACGAAGACGCTTGGCTGCCATTAATACACAGGCCTTTCGGGCCCATGAAATGTTAGCGGATATGATGCTTTTTGCGCGTCCGCCGAAGCCACAGTTTGAGCAAGTAGACGTTATTCAACTTGTGGATGGAGTACTTGCAGAGCTTGCTAATGACGCCATCGCTCAAGAAACAACATTGCAGCGTGTGGGTGACTGTGGGCCTTGCACGATTGATGCCGATCCAACGCAATTACGAGTGGCCTTGAGGGCGCTATGCCTCAATTCATTGGAAGCTCTCGGTAGGGGCGGGAATGTGGTGGTTGAAGTTCGGAGTGCGGAGTGTGGAATGCGGAATCTGGAAGCAACTCTGCAATCCGAACTCCGTGTTCCAAACTTTATTGACATCATCGTCTCCGACACCGGTCCTGGTATTTCTTCAGACATCCGCGAGAAAATCTTCGACCCCTTTTTTTCTGGCCGAGAAGCCGGCCGTGGGCTAGGCTTTGGCCTGTCGAAGTGCTGGCGCATCGTGACTCTGCACGGCGGAAAAATTGAAGTCGAGAGCGAGCCGCCAAGTGGTGCGAAATTCGTTATCACATTGCCGACCAACCGGCTGAGAGCGTAGGGCAAATCATGAGGTTTCTGCGCTACCTGTTTGACGCAGCGGAATTCTTACGAATCCCGCTGCAAAAATGCATTAAAATAACACGGCCCTGGACAAGTTATGCACCTGTCCAGGGCCGTTGAGTAATAACCGATTCTAATCTGAAAATCGTTTACCGTACGGCTTCGTTCAGCATTTTATGGTTTGGAATGCTGTGGCGGTTAAGCATGCCGTGTTCTTCGGTTTCGATAATCGTCGCTACAGGACCGACTTCACGAACCGTGCCTTCCATGTTGCCGACACTTACGTGATCGCCGGATTGCAAGCGCTGTCGCACGTAATAACCGGCGAGAATGCCAGCCATTACATCGCGACCGCCAAGGCCAAGGGCCAAGCCCGAGCCGAGAGCCAATCCGCCGAAGACGATAAGGATGGCGTAGTTCAGCAGTGCGAACTGAATTTTCAATTGGTCGAACGCCGCCATGAACACCATCAACCCCATGATGTAGTAGCAGCCGTTCGCCAAATGTTCGGCATACGAGATGCCAACCCGATCGGCACTGGTGGCAATCACGCCACGCAGGAAGCCGGCCACGAGCAAGCCGACGACAACCATCACCGTAGCCACCAGCACGTTCGGAATGTAAGCGACCACTTTGCTAATCGCTTCCGAAACTTGTGGGATTTCCAAGATGCTGAAGCCAGCCATCAAGAAGACCAGCATGAGCATCCAGAACACAATCGTGCCAACAATCGAAGGCACATTGCGACGAATGTTCATGTGTGACATCGATTCCCACAGACCGCTACGTTCGGCAGCACGTTGTAGGCCAGCTCGCTCGCAAAGCAATGTGACTGCTCGGGCTACTAATTTTGAAATGAAGTAGCCTGCAACGAGCACAATGGCCGCTGCGAGAACTTTTGGTGTATAGGCTACAACTTGGCTCCACATTTGTGCGAAGCTGTCTTGCACGGCTTGAGTCGACGTTTTGACGGTGTGGCTTACGCCATCAATCGTGTCTTGGACTGCAGTGCTTTCAACAAACTGACCAAACAAAGTCGCCATTGTGCTGCTCCTTTCAGTCCTAAGACTGAATTAGTTGGCCGCGGCGAGCGGCCGGAAGTGTTCCAATTAAGATGAGGTACTACGACCTCCTTGTCTGTACGTTCTGTTAGTTGCCGGCTGATAGTCCAGCGTCACATGGCTACTGCCCATTTTTCCGAAGGTCGCTATTTTTGTTATTTTCCGCATATTTTCCGGTAAAAGTGTAACGGATGGTGGCAAAAGTAGCCCGGCCGAAATGCCATAATGCGTAGCCAAATCCCCTTAAGCACAGATCGATGACTTGGCTAACGATCAGACGGTTATTAATTCGTTCGTGCACGGAACGATCAAATGCCGGTTGCGAAGGAGGTGGCGGAAGCGGAAGTTCGGCAAGTTGTTCGAGTAAGTCGGGCATAACGAGGCAGGGTTCGGGGGTCAGGGTTCAGTAAGTAGCCATTGTTGTCATTGGCGTTGTAAATTCATGGTGATTTTTTTCCGTCGTCTGACTTCTGCTTTGTACTTTCTTTCTCTCCATATCGTTCTTGTATTTTTTCACGCGCACGGCTGATCCGCATTTTGCAGGCACTTACGCTAAGGTTAAAAATTTCCGAGAGTTCTTCGTGACTGTAATTTTCAGCATATTTAAGGATCAATAAGGCTCGGTCTTCTTCATCTAAAATGTCGAGCATTTGCATCAAATCGAGCGAAAGCCCTTGACTCGGCGCTTCAATGCCTGGCGTTTGTTGATCGATTGTTTCATCACTCGTGATGGCTTCACGACGTTGTCGCCGACCACGCCCGCGACGAATCGTCAGGCAGGTTCGCACTGCAATGCCATGCACCCAAGTACTGTATTTTGACCGTCCTTCAAATTTTTTGCGATGCAAAAACAGCCGAACAAAAACTTCTTGTGCAGCATCGCTCGCATCGTGTTCGTTGCCCAGCAGTCGATAGCAAATTGCCCACACCCGCTGGCGAAAGCGATCCACCAGCGCAACGAAAGCGGGACCGTCGGAACCCTCTCGAGCTGCCGCGGCTGCCAATTGTTCGTCGCTTAGCTGTTCGTCAAGCTTCACCGCCGCTCCTGCATGTCGAGCGCCGTGTGTCGCTCGAGGCGTATCCATCCGCCTTGGTTTGAACATTAAGTTCCCTCCACCGCTACCAGCGTCACATCTGGAGTAGTAAAGAGGTGAGTGCTGCTAAAAAATACGTTAAAAATACAGCAATAATTCGGCCAAAATACTCTCAAGCGGCGGTTCAATCGTATGGCTAAACGACGGCCAAACAAGAATTTAGGCCATTTGGGCAATCGCATGGAAACAGAAAGTGCCAAGCCAGGTCAAGAGAGAATAGGCGTGGCTTTCTTTTTGCCGTCTTGGTCAGGTGGGTTT
>CAZIGP010000378.1:4954-5260 GCA_964538425.1 uncultured Pirellulales bacterium
CGTGGCCTTGGCCATCGGCATTTCTTCGGGCTTTTCAGATTTTTGAGGTGTTGCACCCGAGTCAACAAGCAGATAGCCAGCCCAGAAAAAAGGGTGATCGGCTTTAATGGATTCTGTGCTATTGCCACGACGAATTCGTGGTTCACGCGATACATCTAATGGTGATTCCCACAGTAGCTTTATGGCGCGTTGCCAAGCTTCATCTGCTGACACAGAAGGTAATTCTTGAACAAATTCTCGCACGAGGTCGATCGCCGATTGCCCACCGGTGCGCCAACGGCTAATGAGAACAGTTCGTGCACCCGT
>CAZIGP010000379.1:0-5257 GCA_964538425.1 uncultured Pirellulales bacterium
AAGCATAAGCGAAATAATAACTTAGAAACACGCACCCCTAGCTCAATTGGATAGAGCATCGGTCTACGGAACCGAAGGTTACTGGTTCGAGCCCAGTGGGGTGTACTAATGGAATAAGTCCAGCCAAACCTACAGTTTAAGGTTCCGGCAGAACCGTCGCCAAAGAGTGCCAAAAGTTACCCAGCCTCTTTGAGTCTTTGTATCTGAATCTCTCTGAAATCTATCGGTACTCCATAAGATTCTGAAAACCGATAAATCTTTGTTTGCGTTTGAGTTTTTGGTGTTCTGGATGCTTTTTGTTTGTTCATCTAGATCTGCTTCGACCACTTGATGCCCATTGAGAGTCACCGTCAACTTGTTACCGTTCAAACGTATGGTCATCTTTTGCCATTCGCCCGCCTGCTTGCTTCATTCAAACAAACAAATGGGATTTCACTTAACGATGCACTTGTATCGCTAACAATGTGCGTTTGTCTGCGTTGCTCCTGCACTTGTGGCCACGGCGATCTCGAACGTGCGGTCTGCACAAGCTTTTCGAAACACCTTATTGCTCAGGCAACTACTGATAACCATAATACTTTTGTCCCATGAATTACTCACCGATCTAACGAGGCACAACTATGAGTCACGACGTTTCGATCTCACGCCGAGCTTTCTTGGCAACTAGTGTTGTAGCAACCACGGCATCGGCACTTTCGGCCAAAAGCTATGCCCGAGTCATCGGCGCGAATGACCGAATCGGAGTTGGCTTCATCGGTGCCGGCGGTATGGGCACTGCTCACTTGAACGCGTGTAAAAAACTGAAGGATAGTGACAATTTGCAGTTTTTGGGTGTCGCCGATTGTTGGAAAACGAGGGCTGAGCAAGGAGCTGCAATTCTCGAAACTCAGGCGACTGTCGACTATCGCCCGCTGCTTGATAATAAGCAGATCAATTACGTCACGATTGCCACGCCCGAACATCGGCATGCCCAGATGGTGCTCGATGCATTGGATGCGGGCAAAGCTGTGTATTGCGAGAAACCTCTCACTCACACGATTGAAGAAGCCCAAGACATAACCAAAAAGCAAAAAGAAACTGGCTTGGCGCTTCAAGTCGGAGTTCAATCGACGTCTGATGCCTGCTACAGTTCTGCCGCTAAAGCAATTGCTGAGGGTGTGATCGGCCAAGTGGTTCAAGCGCAAATCGAATATGTTCGCCGTTACGACAAGCAAGGGTTGTTTCGACAGCGAGGACTTGATTCAGAAATGCCCAAGCCCGATGACTTAGATTGGAACGCTTGGTTGGGCACTGCTCCGCAACTGGCTTGGAACCCACACCATTACTTTGAGTGGCGCTGTTACTCGGCCTATTCCGGCTGCATTGCCACGGACTTGTTTATCCATCGGCTCTCGCGAATCATTAAAGCATGTAATCTAGGCTTGCCTCGTCGAGTGGTGGGAATGGGAGGCATCTGGCAGTGGAACGATGGGCGAGATCTGCCCGATAACTTCGAGATGATCGCAGAGTATCCGCGTGGGATGACCGTCTATGTGCTGGGAACCCAGAGTAATCGTGTGGATTTTGAACACCTGATTCGCGGTTACCGCGGCACTCTTTATTTCACGCCTGAGGGCTGGATTGCCAAAGACAAGGACGGCAAGGAACTCGCGTCCGATAAGGCTCCTCCCAAGGAAGATATTCACTTGCACCATACGAACCTCCACAATCATTTGCGCACTGGCGAAGCGTTGAATTGCCCGGTTGAATTGGGATTGGCGGGCGTTGTGGCTGTGTGTATGGCAAACGAGTCCTGGCGTACGAGTCAGATGATGGGATGGGACGAAGTAAACCAACGAATGGCTCCTGCTCATACGCTCAACCTGTCCCACTTGCCAGAATCGTTAACTCCGACTGACAGCAATGGATAGTTTAGTAAATCCATAATTCATGTTTCTTCGATCTCGCGGCTGGTCGCGATGCAAGTCGCACGAATCACCGAGTTGAAAACAATCTGCACGCAGTTTAAAAGCTAAAGCAACGGATGCGTGGTAGTGCCGCGTCCCGTGAGTTTTCTTTTGCTCCTCCTAAAGTGATGGAATGCTGAACAGACGGTTCGCGCTATATTTGATTACTTGGCTGACCGATTTCAGCATATTCCTCATCCTATTTGCCGTCAGTCGCGAATTAGCCGAATTGGAAAAGAGCGCCATCCTCATGGGATCCGTAGGTGCTGTCATGTCATTGGCGAGTGCAGCCGCCAGCTACGCGTCAGGGCGATTGTCCGATCGGACGGAGCCAAGATGGATTATGTTCATTGGATTGAGTTTGTTGGCGATGAGCTCGCTCTGGTTAATATTTTTCCATCAGCCAATGATGATGTTGGCAGCGTATCTTCTGGCTGGGCTATCTGTGGGAATGATTTATCCTCCGCTGGTGGGCCTGCTCAACCGCGGCCGCGATAGTTTGCATGATGCGCGCGGACAAGGGCGAGTATTTATGAATTTCTGCCTGGCATGGAACTTGGGAATGGTTTCTGGCCAATTGACAGGAGGCTGGCTGATCAACGTTAGCTATCCGTTGCCGTTAGCTGTCGCCGCTGGATTAGCCCTCGCCGCAATCTTATTAGTCAACCTGTATGTGCCGTTGGTGTCAGCCTTGCCATCGGTTTCTTATCAGCCCTCGCCCGAGCGCCATGATCATCAATCACTCTCATCACTTTTCGCGCATCTGGCATGGGTTGCCAATCTAAGCGGCGCCTTCTCAATCAGCACCTTGATTTACCTGCTTCCACGTTTAATGGTAGCGATGAAAATTTCCCCACAAAGCCACGGCATCATGCTCGGCGAAATGCGCGCGGTGGTAATCTTGACGTACGTGATGATGCATCATCTACGATTTTGGCACCACCGGTTCAGCACGGCAGCCGCTTCTCAGGTTGCTGCCATCGTGGGGATGCTCTTGATCGCCGGAGCGGGAAACGAACGCGATGTACTCATCGGGATGCTGCTCGTGGGACCACTGATCGGCTACAACTATTTTGCCAGCCTATATTACAGCACCAGCGCCGCAGATTCCGACGCCCGCGCTACGGCTAGCGGCATTCACGAAGCAACACTGGCGCTCGGCTTCGCAGCAGGTTCGTTTTGTGGAGGTTATGCCATCGAACTGCTGAATGAGCGCGCTCCCTATTTATTGTCGGCGATCATGATTTTGAGCTTGTTACTAGTGCAAACCGTAATGTTTTACTTGTATGTCCGCCCAAGAGTATCTGAAAGGCGAACACTGGATGAACGGCTAAGTGGTGAATTCATGGCGGTTGATGTGGAGGATTAGCCAGGCTGCAAAGCAAATGGGACGATGTCTTGCCTTGCACACTCGTTCCTACATAGATTGCGATGGCTTCTTGGCAAGTTTCAGGTGGACTTGGCACTATCCAGAAAAAATCCTCTCATCGACCAACCAATCATCGAGGTTGGTTTGGTCTATGAAAGGATTCGCCTCTTAATTGACTAAACCTCTCGGTCAATATTTATTTCACTGTACCACAGGCACTTTAAGATCCAACGGAGACATTCCCGCTTTTACTTCGACGAAGCTGATTGGATCTTGCTGATACTGCTTCGGCACTACTTTTTGGAACTCACCAGGGCTTCCTTCAGGAGGCAGTAACTTCAGAGAATACTGGCCTTCCTCGGCTCCTGCGGAACCGTTAACGTGCAGAGTTTTAAACGAGCCATCTTCCGCGGTTGTCCCCATTGCCGATCCTAATCGTCCCTGCACGGGCTGGAGCACGACCCTAGTGCCAGCAGGCAATTTCTTCCCATTGGCAAGCGTAATCTTGCCTTCGACTGGAACAATTGGATTTTGTGTCGCCCCACCGCAACCGGCTAGGGTTAGCGACAACATGAACAATACGATAACAAGAGCGATTCGGTGATAACTTTGCATTTGAGTTGTTTTGCTATTTATCGATAACTTTGGTTAATACTTTATTATGAGCCAAGCCCAGGGTCTGTAATCCCTGGGCTTGGAACGAGTTATACTTGAAACAATTTTGTACTGAACAACAATTGATTGAATGTCGCTCAATTGTTCGTGGCATAAGTTTGACCATCGTCCCGAATGCCCATTAAATACACCACGCGCAAGTCAATACTGTCGCTCACAAAGTCGGTGTGACCATCACCGAACAAAGCATGGGCTCCACCCGGATGGAAACTGAACCATTCGTTGTTGGGACCACAATCGTGTTCCTTCCAAAGACAACTGGCTGGTCCAGTGCGAGTGGGGGTAGGGTTATTATTCATCGGGCGTGAACATCCTGACGAACAGTCCGGTTCAGCCCATCGCCAATGTGCACGGCCTTGATTGTCTACCGGATCAAGATAATCTTCGGCTGGAGTAGGACTGTTGTGAGGCATGTCGGTTGGATTTCGGCCAGTATCTTCATAGGCCAAGATGCACTTGCTGCTGCCGTCAGAGATTGAGGCCACAGAGGTACCACCGGTCATGAAGTTAAAGCCATTTGCAAAAAGAAATGACGATGGCTTAAGTTGAAATTTCTTCCCAGATTGGGGATCGTAAAACATATCCGGATATTGCGAAGCCGATGCTGCAGATTTATAGCGGCCTGCTTGCAACGTGTCGGTAGAGGGCAATACCCCGGTCTTAATCTCAACATAGGGAAGCACAGCGTAGTCGGTAAACCCGAATTTGCCTTTTTTGCTGGCATCTCCATCTGGCTTATTGTCCGAGTCACCCTCTTGCGCTTCTTGCCGGAGTGGATTGGTAGGACATGAGTAAGCACCGATGACCGCTGCCGCCGCTTGTCCCAACACCGCCTTATCCAGATTTGTGCCTTCATTATGCCGCAGTTTCAAATCGAATTGCTGATAGGCGGCCGTTTCTTCGATGTAAGGCAAAATCAATGTCAAAGGGCTATGAAAGCACTGTGTCTTGTAATTTGTACCGCTATAAACAACTAAGTGTTCCCCTGCCCGTGGAAATTTTTTGTGTGCCGAATGGAAATTGTGAAATCCCAAGCCAATTTGTTTCATATTATTGTTGCATTGCGTGCGGTTTGCTGCTTCGCGCGCTGCTTGTACGGCTGGGAGTAGTAACGCGATCAAGATGCCGATGATGGCGATGACCACCAGCAGCTCTACTAATGTAAACCCCCGATTTGTTTTTTTGGCTTCCAGCATAGATCGATTGCTCCTAAAAAAATGACTACCAATTGAAAATTGCGAATGTTGGTCACTTTTATAGCCAGCAA
>CAZIGP010000380.1:0-5244 GCA_964538425.1 uncultured Pirellulales bacterium
GGGAGGACTTGTTGTCGGGAACTATGCCAACACGAATTCGGAGGGAGATATTACGGCAGGGCACGGGTTTATCTACGACATCGAGAACGATGAATTTTTGCCTGACGTTGCCTTCCCTGGTGCGAAGCAGACAAGTGCTTATGGCATTTGGTGGAATGGCGGTACGAAGTATACGATTGCTGGCGGCTGGACGGACGGGATCGTCCCCTTCATCCATGGCAAGCCGTTAAGCCATGCGTATTTGGTCGATTTCGATTCGGCGACGAAAGAGTTTTCAAACTGGAAGTCGTACGAGCATCCGAACGGGGAGGCCATTGCCACGCACTTCCAAGGAATCAGCAGCGTTGAGACCGGTGTATATACGCTTGCCGCCGATGCCATTCAGAAAAGCACTTCCGATCCTGTGCAGGGCTCGTGGATTGTTATCTATCGCAATGCCGACGGTTCGTTCAGTGAAGGCGAGTGGGTGCCCGTTGATTATCCTCAAGATAGCGGAGAGACCACCGTTGATTCGGTCTACGGCAATGTGATTGTGGGCATTGCGACCGGCGCTGAGGTGACTTATCAGGCGACGATTGATATCGGCTTCCAACTTTCGAACATCATTAGCGGTAATTCCGGCAACGGCATTGGCCTGTATGGTGCGAAGAGCAATCAGATTGCGATGAACTATATTGGCACCAATGTTACTGGCGCGCTCGGTGTGAGCAACCTGGGCAACGGTATTTTGGTTACCGACGGCGCCACGGGGAACATGATTGGCGGCGTGGCTACCGATGGGAATGATCCGACCGATCCGCTTGAAGCTGAGTTTGCACGTCCAGCGCAAGGCAACCTAATTTCGGCGAACGAACTGAACGGAGTATTGATCACCGGGAAGTCTACCAACAACCAACTCAGCGGCAACTATATTGGCACCGACACTGCGGGCACTTCGGCGTTAGGAAACGGTCTCGACGGCGTGGCGATTGTTGATGCCGACGATAATTTGCTCATCGGCAGCAACGCGGAGCAGAACCCGTTTGCTTATTACAACGTCATCGGCGGCAATTTTCAGAACGGCCTGCGGATTAAGAACTCTGACAACACGAAGATTCAAGGCAATTTCTTCGGCCTCGGGGCCGATAATGACACGGGCGTAGGCAACATACAAAACGGCGTGCTGGTCGAAGGCAACTCGGCGCATACGCAATTCGGCGGGCGGATTTCGGCGGGAACGGTGACCATGGCCCGCCCGGTTCCGCTCGGAAATGTTTCTGCAGGGAACGGCCTCAATGGCGTCTACGTCCGTCACACCGCTAGCTATTTCACCGCCGAAAATAACTTTGTCGGCATCGCTGCTTTTTCTGAGAACTCAACTTTGGGGAACGGCCAAGACGGATTCAAGATTACTTCTACCGGTGGCCATCACTTACTGCGAAGCAATGTCATTGCAAACAATCACGACGACGGCATCGACATTTCGGGGAACGCGACCGGTGTTCGCGCCGATGGCAACAACATTGGCATGAATTACGGGGGCGCACAGCCGCAAGGTAACGGCGACAACGGCGTCGAAATCCGCGGCAATGCTCATGACAATGTGATTGGCAGCCTGCAGGCCACGTCGAGTGTTTTGTCGAATGTCATTTCAGCAAACGGCGACAACGGGGTTGCGATCCTCGAGAAAGCCAATCACAACACGGTCAATCACAGCATCGTTGGACTGGCGATCTTTGGCAATGAAGCGTTCGGCAACACCAACGCCGGCATTTACATTGGTAGTGGCACGCGAGCAAACACCATTGGTGCGAGCGATTCGTCACTGCGAACCTTTATTAGCGGCAACCTTGGTAACGGCATCGAAATGAATGGCACGCGCGACAATGTCGTGTTTGGCACTTATATCGGTAGCGATCTTGACGGCATTAACCCTCTCGGCAACGGTAGCAATGGGATTCAGATCACTAATAGCTCGAACAACCTGATTGGCAGCAAAACTAAGGTGAACCCTGGCAACTTGATTGTCTTCAACGAAGCTAACGGCGTGTTTGTGCAATTGGGGGACAGCAATACGATTCGCCGCAACGCGATTTATGACAACGCGCTGCTGGGAATTGATTTGGCCGAAGGAGCGAACGACGACCAGGCCGCGCCGGTGTTGACGGGCGCCCACCTGATCACGGTCGATTCGTCCGTGAGTAGCGAATCGCTCGAACCTCAATCGCCTCCGCCAGGGATTCCTGTGGGCATCAGCGTTACTGGAGTGCTCACCAGCACAGCGAACTCAACGTTTATTCTTGAATTCTTTGCCAACTACACCGACGGTCCTTCGGGCCGGTATTTACTGGGCTCACTGAAAGTGACCACCAATTCTTCTGGCGTTGCCGACTTTGAGTATCTTGGAAAAGTTCCGCCTGTCGGCGCGGGCTATATCACCGCGACTGCGACAGATGCGGATGGCAGCACGTCGGAATTCTCTAACGACGTGGCCGTGGAAGATTGGCCCGCCTTTGTGCCAGGCATTTATTTGTTGCCGCCGATTCGGTGAGAGGGGGCGAAGATGATAGAATCACCGCTATGCGATCACTGCCAACAGAACATGATTTTGATCCCTACGGTGGCGATTTGGATGCGCAATGTGCATGGAAACATTTTGGCTGTTTGACACTTGAGGAGGCGCACAGGAAGTTCCGCACAAATCCCGATTACTACCAAGAAGATTTCATGTTCATGGGTGGAAAGGCGTTTGCGTTTTATTATCCTGTTATCGAGAACTTTCTTCGAGAGTCCACAGATGGTCGTGAATGTGTGGCGTGGATTCTTGCACGCGTGATTAAATACCAATTCGATCATAACTTGCCCAATGTTATTCATCTCACTTCGTCAATTTTCGGTCTAGCACATTTTGTGAGAGAAAATGTGAACGTTTTTGATCCGACTCCCAAGCCTAAATTCGACGTTGACGTTGCGTGGCGAGAATTAGAAGAATGTCTAAAAAAGATCACGGAGAAATAGTTTGCCAATCGATGCGCCAAGAAAAATTTAAAGGACGAAAATTCAGATCGAAAATTGCATGATCCCGGATCGATCAGTCGAACGCTAGGCGGGATTGATCGGAGTCGGCGGCTGGGTAGATCACATTGCCGTTTTTTACTTTGGCTCCTTCGGTGAGTGAATGAGGTTGGAGATTGCCCGTGGGCATAATGTGGTGGATGGTGACGCCTTGGGCGATTAGGTAGTCGGAGACGAGGCGGCGGTGGCAGCGCCAGAAAAGGCCTTCGGAGCACATGATGACGGTGGGCTGTGCGGCGGCGAGCAGCTCGTCGATGGCGAATTGGAATTCTTTCGTCTGCATGTAGTCGGCGTAATTGCGGAAGCTTTCATTACGTAAGCCGAGATTAATCGAGTCACTCACTCCTTTGTTGCGCCGGCCGCCGAGTGATTCCATCCAGCGATACTCAATGCCAGCGGCTGGCAGCGCCGAGGCGAGGCTGGCTCGATTGAACTGAGGATATCGTTTGGAGCCTGGGAAGCGGCGAATATCGACCAGTCTTTTGATGCTGTGTTGAGTGAGGAGCGACAGGAACTCGTCTAGCGAGTGAGTGGAATGGCCGATGGTGAAGAGGTTGACGCTCATGATGCAATTGTAGGCAGCAGGCGGCAGGCAGCAAAAAGGGCAGGGCAGGGGGTAGAAAGTGCGGAGTGAACAGGAGACAGGCGATGTTGTTGAGATGGATACAAGTGCAGGCGGGTGCTAGAATTGCAGGGAAGGACGTCAATCTATGTCTATCGCTTATCCTTATGTCGTGAAAGAAGGGGACTCGCCCGCGCGCTTGGAGAGTCATCCACGTACACGCGTTTCGATGATCGTGATGGACTATCTTGCCCGCGGCCTGGGGCCCGAAGATATCGTGCGCCATTATCCTTACTTAAAGCTTGCCGAAGTTCATGCCGCGATGACTTACTACCACGATCATCAAGAGGAAATCGACGCCGAAATTCAGACGGAGCTTGACCAGCTTGGCGATGGATCGGACGCCAATTCGCGCTCGCCCGTTTGGCAGAAATTGAAGTCGAAGGGCGTTATTTAATTCATTGGCAAGTTCCATGGCCATCGCATTATTTTTCGATGTTCATGTCGATCATGCTATTTTGGCCCAGTTGCGATTGCGGCAGGTGGATGTGCGAACCGCTCAGGAAGACGACGTCGATCATCTTGCCGACAATTTGCTCCTCGATCATGCCAGTCGCTTTGGTCGACCGTTAGTGACGCACGATATTCGTTTTCAAGCGATGGCTGAAGATTGGCAACGACAAGGACGGCCGTTTTGCGGATTGATTTTTGGCCACCTGATGCAAGTGTCGATCGGACAATGCGTGAAGGACTTGGAGTTACTTGCCAAGGCCACCGACGCCGAAGATTGGGCAAGTACGATTATTCGGCTTCCGCTGTAAAGTTGTCAGCGGCAAAGTAGGGGGCGAGGATCGAGAGACGTGAGGCGAGAGAGCCGTCATGCTGTAGGCTTGTTTGCGTGGTTTGGTATATCACAGTGTTTTGTGATTCCCGTGCTGCTTTGAGCACAGGGTTGGGCAGAGAGGGCAGGGGGAGATTCCGCGAGCGGAAAATACCCGACGTTGCCAACAAAAAAACCCACCGCGCCGCAATTCGAGGATGCGACGCGATGGGTGTCAATACAAGGTGAGCTAATCCATTGCAACGCCTCGTACCTGTTAATTGCATTCTAGTCACAGGCATGAAGCGGGCAAATGGT
Source organism: uncultured Pirellulales bacterium (assembly GCA_964538425.1). Taxonomy (GTDB): domain Bacteria; phylum Planctomycetota; class Planctomycetia; order Pirellulales; family JADZDJ01; genus JADZDJ01. The sequence goes on from CAZIGP010000380.1 coordinate 4,755, forward strand.
TTGTTCAGGCAAGGTCAAAGCGGTCGAGGTTCATGACCTTGGTCCAGGCGGCGACAAAGTCTTGGACGAACTTCTTTTGCGCATCCGAGCTTCCGTAGACTTCGGCAAGGGCGCGGAGTATGGAGTTCGAACCAAAAACGAGGTCGACACGTGTGGCAGTCCACTTTGATCCTCCCGTTTTCAGGTCGCGGCCTTCAAAGGCGCCGGCATCTTTCGAAGTTGGCTTCCACGCGGTGTTCATGTCGAGCAGGTTCACGAAGAAGTCGTTTGTAAGCGCATCAGTACGCTTGGTGAAGACGCCGTGTTTGCTTTGGTCGGCATTGGTGCTCAGGACTCGCATGCCGCCGATGAGGGCGGTCATTTCAGGGGCGCTGAGCGTGAGCAGTTGCGCTTTGTCGATCAGCAGCGCTTCGGCGGACACGGTGTATTTGCCCTTGAGATAGTTGCGGAAGCCGTCGGCGATTGGTTCGAGAACGGCGAACGATTCGAC
>CAZIGP010000381.1:0-5238 GCA_964538425.1 uncultured Pirellulales bacterium
TGCCCCCCTCCACCCCCGGGGTTTGCGTCTACCTTAAATGCACCAAGTTAATGCCCGGATTTTGGATGCCGCGTCAATCTAACAAAAGACATTTTAAAATGCGAGCGAGATTCCTCGCGACTCGCAAGTTGCTACCCCTGAAGGGTGGATCGCAAGTCATCCCATCCAACATCTTGGATTAATTCGACCTTGCCAAGATGAGCCGGCAAAATGAATCGGAGTCGATTCTGTTCTGCTTTTTTATCGTGCTGCATCGCGGCTAAAAATTGCTCCTGATTGATCGTGGGCAATTCCGTGGGCAATCCCAAGCTCGCAAGTAGCAATTCTTGACGATTGACAAAATCTTCATCCACTCGCCCTAAGCGGCGGGCAAGTCGTGCAGCGCACATCATCCCAATGGAGACACATTCTCCGTGCAAAAACTGGTTGTAGCCTGTGATTGCTTCCAAAGCGTGCCCAAACGTATGACCGTAGTTGAGCACGGCGCGAAAGCCGGTTGTCTCTCGTTCGTCGTTCTTGACGACGTAGGCCTTCAATTGACAACAACGAGCAATGACTTGCTGGAGCACCTGCGGATCTTTTACGATTAATGCCTTCGTTTCGCGCTCCAGCAAAGCAAAGAAATCGGCATCGAGGATGACGCCATACTTCACTACCTCGGCTAATCCGGAACGATATTCTCGATCGGGCAATGTTCGCAAAGTATCGGTGTCGATCAGTACTGCTATCGGCTGCCAGAAAGCGCCGACCATGTTTTTCGCACCGGGAAGATTCACGCCTACTTTGCCACCGACAGAACTGTCGACTTGAGCAAGCAGTGTCGTAGGAACCTGCATAAACGGAAGACCACGAGTAAACGTCGCCGCAACAAAGCCGGCTAAATCGCCTACGACTCCGCCACCGACCGCCACCAACAGTGTTTTTCGATCCGTGTGAAGATCGAGCAGCTTGTTCCACAAATAATCGGCCTGGGCAATGGATTTTGTCTGTTCTCCCGATTTAACAACGATCGTATCTACTTGTGTACCTGCTGCGGAAAAGCTCTGCGCTACTGCGAAGGCGTGCGGCGTCTCGACACGTTCATCCGTGATAATCACGGCTCGACTGATTTTTCCTTTCTCCGATGCAAACGCTCCAACCGACGACAAATTACCTGTGCCGATACGAATTTCGTAACTGCGTTCGCTAAGCTGAACTGGAACGGAGAGGGACGAGAGAGTCACAAGTGTGAATTGCGTGGTTCTAAGGGTTCGTGGCTGAGAAGGCTCGGTTTAAAATTCATTAATTTCAAAGCGAGTGACTTCGAAACCTGTTGTATTAGCGCGCGGCCAAGCGTTCCAAATCTGGTTCTGTCACGGTGATTTGGCGACAAAAACCTGTATGCTGACGAGTATAGGTTAATTCGGCGCAGTCTTTCGGGTCGGCATGTAGTGCTGCTTCAACACGAGCCCGGTCACTGGGTTGCCAATCGTCGAACTCATCGGGCCAAATAGTTGTTTGCTCCATTACCAGAGCTTCGCGATACGGATCGAATTCGTTAGACATAGACTTAGACGCTGTACTTGATGACTTTGGGGATGCGATTTAGGTTCGCTAAAAATCACAGTATAATGTCAATAACTTTGTCGGCCAATGGACCGAAACTGGCTATGAACCACGGAAAACTTCTAATTTTGGTGATGATCGCCGCTGGAATTATTGCCGGCACGCTGAAAGTTTGGCAGCAGCATCGGCACATGCAACGGGTTTTGGACAGCCTCTCTCCAAGAGTTGTCCAATCGATTGCCGAAGCTCGAGAGGCTGAAGTACTGAAACTTGTACCGGCTGCCGAATCGGAGCTACTTTCAGCGGAAAGTAGAATGGAAATCGAAGGCCGTGTTTTTAAAATCGTTGACCGTAAAAGCGTCGCGAAGGCGAAAGGATTTGCTGATGTTCGAGTTCGGCTAGTCGATGACCAGAGCTATCGATGGGATATACCTGCTCGCTCAAATGCAGGCTCGTGGCACTACGTGCTGCAGTTCACTGACGACAAACAGCAGACGCCATTGGCATTCGATATTCAAGATGAAAAACATAGCACTCTGCTGGTTCTGGACAGCGGTATGAAGCTGGTCGCCGACCCGATTGCGGATGGCCTAAAAAGCTTCTTTGCAGCACAATTCGACGAATCCACCGCGCTAGCACCTTAGCAACCAAATTTCGCAAGTCGTTGCATTTCAAGGCTTTTAGATCGGTCTAGGATCGTTTGCAACGTTTCGCCTATAATCCGCGCCCGCTTATTTTGTGCGGATCTGCATCCGTGGCTCCTGATGACGAATTTATTGAGGTTCAATCCATGCGATCGATTGCCATCTTGAATCAAAAAGGAGGCGTCGGCAAAACCACCACCGCTGTTAATTTAAGCGCTGCTTTGGCGGCTGCAGGCCAGCGAGTGGGTTTGATCGACTTGGATCCGCAGGCACATGCCACCTTGCATTTGGGTGTGACACCGGGCGAAAACGGCCGGTCGATTTACGAAGTGTTACTTGGTGATGCCACTTTGGCCGACGCTTGGCGATCTGTCGGCGATAACCTGTGGTTGGTTGGTTCGCATATCGATTTGGCTGCCGCCGAAGTGGAGCTCGCAGGAGTTGTCGGGCGTGAGGTGGTGCTGAGGGACAAGCTTGAGGAAAGCCGCGAACAAAATACTGAAGGACCGAGTGAGCTGGATTATTTGTTAATGGATTGCCCTCCGTCGCTCGGCGTTCTAACGTTGAATGCATTAGCGACGGTCGATGAAGTCTTACTGCCGTTACAACCGCACTTTTTGGCACTCCACGGTTTGAGCAAGCTGCTGCAAACCATCGAGCTTGTTTCGAGACGATTGAATTCTCGGCTGAAATTGACCGGCGTGGTGCTCTGCATGTATGAATCGGCGACACGACTCGCAGGTGAAGTCTCTGGCGACGTTGCCGAGTTTTTTGCCGCCCAGCGTGGCAAACCTTCGCCTTGGTCGGAGGCACAAATCTTCGAAACCCGTGTGCGGCGCAATATCCGTCTGGCAGAGGCACCTAGCTTTGGGCAGTCGATCTTCCAATATGCGGCCGATTCCAATGGGGCGGACGATTATCGACGCCTGGCCGACGAATTGATGCAAATGCCAGCCGAGTTGCAATTAGCTCGGTCAGCGTAATTTCTACTCGCTAAAGAGTACCTAAGCCTGATGCGTTCGGCGAAAGGATTCGCCTCCTGCAGTTTCGAGGTGGTACCCGGTCGGCTTGATCTTTCTGCGCCGGTCGCAACGCGCTTTCCGTCCGTAGCAGCGATCGACTTGAAAATTTTTTGTAGTTTTTCGCTGTAGACCAAATTCTTTCGTGCTGCCTGGTCGATTCGTAAAACTGCTGCTGCATGGATTGCCCTGCACGGGGAACGGATTTCTCCAACGAACGCTACGCAGCTACTTACTTAAACAAGCTTGGAAGTTAGGCCTGGAGGCCTGACGAAATGCCTGCTTGTTTATTGATGCTGTCTGTAGCACTCGCAAGAGCCGCAATGTCTCGCTCGGATAGGGCACGGAGCCCCCGCGAGAATCAAAGGATACCCGTTCAAAGGAGTCTTTCCATGAAGTGTTCTCTGTCTGCGATTGCGCTGGCACTCGTCGCCAGCATCGGAAGCAGTTCTGCATGGGGGCAGAACGTCTATGGCCCCGTCGCTTATGGCGGTGCATCAGCCACATTGACTGCAGCCCCAACGTATTACAGCGCTCGATACGCTCCGACTGAAGCCGCTCCGAACTCTGGTTCGCAACCGATGACGGTTGTCGCACCCAATTCGAATTCAAACGCCCCTGAAACGGTTGCCACTCCTGCTCCTCAGGCAGGCAATGTGTACGGCGACATCGGCAAGGGTGATGCTTACACCGGCTGGGGTGGTGGATGCGATAGCTGCGGCGAAGGCTGCTGCGACAACTATTGCCCACGTTGGTCTGTTTGGGCGAATGGCTTGTTCATGGGCCGCAATATGCCCAACCGATTCTGGACGACTTACGAAACCGGCAACAATCCAAACCAATTGCTTTACTTCCCTGGATCGGACTGGGGTGGTGGATTTGAAGCAGGCGTTGCTTACTGGTTCGGCTGCCCGACTGGTTGCGGCAATGGCTGCGGTGGAAATCCTTATTGCAACTGCTGCTACCAAAATGGTATCGAAGTTGTGTACTGGGGTCTGTGGGGAATGGATGGCCAATCGAGCTTATACTCCTCGGCTAACCAACTCAGCACACCGATTGCCCTTGGTTTCATGGATTTCGACAACGATCCAACGATTACCCCGGATCAGTACTTCGATAACGCTCGGTCGCACCGGCTGACTCGTAGTAACGATGTCAACAATATCGAAATCAACTTGTTGCACATTCCTTGCTGCACCGGCTGCCAAAACTTCCACTTAATGTGGCTGGCTGGCGTGCGATACTTCCGCTTCACTGATGCATTGTCGTTCGGCACTTTGGCTGGCACTGCTCCGGTTGATGCTCAGTTCGGCGATGATCCAGCCAGTGAAGCTTACTTGAACGCTGCCGTGCAGAACAATTTGGTCGGTTTCCAAGTTGGTGGTCGTGCTGACTACTGCATCCACAACCGCTGGACAATCTTCGCGACGCCGAAGGTTGGTATCTACGGCAACCATGTCACTGGCCAAAACTCGCTCTACACTGGCGACGGCTTGGTTGGCACGTTCCAAGACAGCGGCAACGCTCTGAATTTCAACAATTCGGAGAACTGCTTCAGCATGTTGGCTTCGCTCGACGTAGGTTTCACCTTTGCTTTCAACCAAAACTGGATTCTGACCGCTGGTTACCGTGTGGTGGCCGCCAGCCAAATTGCCTTGGCTGACAATCAGTATCCTGCCTTCTTGGCTGACGAAGCTGAATGGCGGAACATCAACACGAACGGCGACTTAATTCTGCACGGCGGTTTCGCCGGGCTGGAATTACGGTTCTAAGCGAAGTTACCTGTTATTGCTAAATCTTCGAGCCCAGAGAGTGAAAACTCTCTGGGCTTTTTTTATTGGGTTGGGAGTGGTCTCTGGGTTAGTGTGGGTTCCAGGAACCAAGGAAAACTGAGAAAGCGGAACAGATTGCAGATCGTCAGTAAAAGACCAGCAAAAGGACTTTTCTCCTGCAATACTCGATGGCAGGCATTACTCGCGCAGCAAGCCTGGCACTAACGTACGACTGGGTTGGCGGAGAGTGACGTCATG
>CAZIGP010000382.1:0-5175 GCA_964538425.1 uncultured Pirellulales bacterium
ATCTCACTCGCTATGGGTTGGCGGATGAACCGGTCGTCCGCGAAAGTGTCAGCTCCAGCGCAGATCGTGTTTTGTTCAGCGGCGACAAGCTGCTGGGCGGGCCGCAGTGTGGCATCATCGTGGGACGAACCGAACTGGTAGCCAAGCTTCGGTCGAATCCACTCTCGCGGGCGCTACGTGTCGATAAGCTGACACTGGCGGCACTTGAAGCAACGCTGGAAATTCACCGCGCTGGTCGGGCACTTGAGGAAATTCCCGTGCTGCGTCAATTGACGCATCCGGTGGAGGAGCTTCGCGTTCGCGCCGAGCAGTTGGTCGCAATACTTCAAGAGAAATCAAAAACGCCGAACCTATTTTCAATTCGTGAGGTCAGTTCGGCACCAGGCGGCGGGGCACTGCCCGACCAAACGGTCGCAAGTTGGGCCATTGCTATTACGAGTGCGAGCCCCAACCAAGTTTCGCGTCAACTGCGGTTGGGCAATCCGGCTGTATTCGCACGTGTGCAAGAGAATTGCACGCTGATTGATTTACGGACCATAGATCCGGATGACGACAAATTGCTAATCGCTGGGATTCTAGAATGTAATTTGGAATGAAGGCCGGTATCTCGCTCGCGTCATTCGGATTTGAGAATATAATTTGTTTTGTCCTCCCTTCGGGAGTGAATGCGGCTCTGGTGACCGCCCCGGTCTTCAAAACCGGTGGAACGTCGCTCGCGACGTTTGGTGGGTTCGATTCCCATCCGCTCCCGCTTTTTTACTGTTTCATGAAGGCGCTCGATGGATCGAATTTATTTTGATTACAATGCCACGACGCCGCTGGCGCCGGAAGTAGCGGCTGCTATGCGACCCTTTATAGAGGAAGGGTACGGCAATCCATCGAGCCAACATTGGGCCGGGCAGCGCGCTCGTGCGGGTATTGATTGCGCTCGGCGGCAAGTAGCTGCGCTCTTAGGATGCGAAGTCGGCGAAGTTGTCTTTACTTCGGGAGGGACGGAGGCCAACAATTCGGCGCTTTTGGGAGTCTTTTATTCGCAGCATGGAAAGACGCCACCCCATTTCATTGTTAGCAGTTTTGAGCATCCATCGATTTCGCTCGTAGCCAGTTTTCTGGAGCGGTTGGGAGCGGAGGTGACGCGCGTTGCCGTGGGGCCGTTGGGGCAAGTTGATCCTAACGATGTGCATCGTGCGATCCGGCCCAACACAGTGCTGATCTCGGTGATGCACGCCAACAATGAAGTGGGAACAATTCAGCCGATCGCCGAGATTGCTGCGATCGCACGACGGCATGACGTGCTAATGCACACAGATGCGGCACAAAGCGTGGGAAAAGTGCCGGTCAAAGTCGCGGAACTCGGAGTTGATTTATTAACGATCGCCGGGCATAAACTGTACGCCCCGCAGGGGATCGGGGCACTGTATATTCGCAACCGAACGCGACTGGAACCGTTCCTACATGGGGCCGCGCATGAATCAGGCCGCCGGGCGGGCACAGAGAACGTTTTGCAAATTGTGGCCGTCGGAGCGGCGTGCGAATTAGTCGAGCGGCAGATCGATATCTCAGCGATTCGCAAGGTGCGCGATTATTTTTGGCAGCAACTACGCGAACACTTCAGCGACCATGTTGTTTTAAACGGTCATCCGGAAGAGCGGCTGCCGAACACGCTCAATATAAGTTTTCCCGGTCGGCAGGGGCACGAAATTCTAGCAAGGCTCGATGGCGTGGCAGCCTCGACGGGCTCGGCTTGCCACGACGGCAGCTACGACCTCAGCCCGGTACTGCGCGCCATGGGCATTGCAGAACACGTCGGGCTTGGGGCAATTCGATTCAGCTTGGGGCGCAATTCCACCGCGGCCGAAGTGGATTCGGTTGTTGAGCGGTTGGCCGAGGTCGTTTGACTAGCTTTGCTCTAATATTGATCCTGCACCTCGTGCCAAAGATCATTCATCGGGACGCACGGTTTCTCCGCTGCTTGGAGTTTCACCGGCGGACCAACCGGGGTCGGTGACGCCCGAGGCAACGGTTCGTACGCTGCCGTCGGCCATCGCCATGTGAATGACACCGGCCGAGAAGTTTTGCGACTTCAAGGGATGAGCCTGCGTCGGCAGAATATCGAACTCGGGTTTGAGCATGCAGCGGCAGAGCCAGGGTTGACTGCCAGTCCAGGCCGTCGGCACAGCACCGGCTTTATTGACGAAGCCACTACGCGCCCAGTAGGAGCTGGCATAGAGCGAGTCGGCGGGGAGCTCGACAGAATAATCGTAGGGACGAGTGGGAGGATAAACGCCGTATCCCCACAGATTTGCTCCGGACAGTGGGTTGCCCGTGGGGCGCGAGGAGACGGCAAATTTCTCGTTGAACATGATCGTTTTCGATAAACCGTCGGTCACTTTGGCAAATTTGACGCCGTCGTCGCCGAAGAACTGCCAGTTGGCGGAGTAACTGCTGAGGCCCCAGATATTGTTGTTGGTATCGGCCCAAGCGGGAACCTTCTCCGTCAATTGATACGTGCCCGATTCAGGATAAGAGGGGTCGGCCGGAGCACGCAGCACTTTCAAGGCGTGCGACCGGGCGGTGTCGGGCGGCAAAGTGCGCAAGCCAGTTTCCTCTAAATAGGGCAGGAGGTGGTAGAACAAGGTTGCTGTCAGACCGCTGGTACCAGCGGCGGGAAAGTTGCCGTACATTGGCGGAGCGATTTTTTGCGCGGAATGGGCATTCTGGACCGCGAGGGCGAGTTGTTTGAGATTGTTGATCGACTCGGTCCGCCGTGCTGCCGCACGCGCTGCCTGAACCGCTGGCAGCAACAGGGCAATGAGGATGCCCATAATGGCGATCACAACTAACAGCTCGACCAACGTAAAGCCAAATCGAACTCGTTTACGTGCGTCCATTGCAAATCTCCTTTTTAAGTGGGTGTGATTGTGAGGCATCGAAAAAACTACTGCATGCCGATCGGAAAAAGTTTTTGAAAAGATTTCTAAGAGTAAGGATCGCGGGCGATCACAATTTTTGAGGAAATGTTTGCTTGGTAGGTGACCTTGACTGTTTTCGACTTACCGCCGTTCTGAATGTTCAACGTGACAGCACAGCGCGGGCCGCCATCTGTATCTCGATACGTTTTTGTCACTTCGTAAGTGATCAATCGCGCGCCGCGCTTGCCGTCGTCGTCGTGAAACTCAATGGGGGGCGATAGAGACTTTAACGCATCGCTCCGCGGGGCAGTCTTCCAGACGTCGAGTGCAGCGATGACTGAGTCGCGGACCAAATCGAGGTCGGGCTCAGATTTTTTACCGCAACCGGCTGCGAACGTGGCAATCGCTATTAGCGCCAACCATAAATGCCTGGGGTGGCCCAACATGAGTTCTTCCCTTACGAGAGAATTCCTTCTGTCGGCCTTATAAGCCCATCGGAAGGAACAAAACGGATTCGGTAAGAAACGGACACGCCGCCCAACTTATGCGGTCGGTCACGTAAATCCGGAGCAGTGATAGAGCGTGGTCGAACTCGATTGCATGAAGCTCTCAATGACAATTGCAGGAATTGTTTGGAGCTGACACTAGCCGGATAGCATACCGAACTTTATTTTGGCAATCAACTCCCTGCGCGTTCCGTCTCACCGATGCAAACATTCAACCGCGGGCGAAGTGGGTTTGGTGTTTGCGCAATTGGCGAAGATCGTCATGCCTTCTTTTGCAGATAGTCTCACTCGAGTAAGCGGACCGGCAGGAGTCGCCGCTTAGTTTGCGCCTGCCATCGCTGGGCTGAATTGCGCTGCGCCCGAGCCTGGATCGACCCTAAAAGCCGACCGATTGCAAGTTAAACAAATCGAATTCGCCACGCCTGATAAGTAATCACGCGGCATAGTCGGAGAATTGGCACCTGGGCAAGCGAGAACTTCCAGCGCAGACTACCAGCTAAATTAAATTCCGCGAGTCAACTCGGAAATGCTGATTTTCAATCCCTGCGCGATCGCGTAGATGTTGCGTAAAGCAAGGTTGCGTTTGCCTCTCTCGATGCCACTAACATACGTTCTATCGAGACCGCAGTGGTCGGCAAATGCCTCTTGAGAAAAGCCTTGCGTACGCCATGGCACGCTCGTAGGAGAGCGAAAGGGGTGTGTAACAGTTGCGACCCATACGGGCTAACCCACTACCAACACTCCGTATAGGACCAATGCGAACCGGGGAGCAGGATTAATACCGGAGCTTTAGCAACCACAATCAACCGGGTGTACGTACACCCGCTAGGCGTCAAAAGGCGACATAAGACGACATAAGGCCGTTTCAGCGAGAAGTAGAAAAGACTCCGAAAATTACAGAACCAAGCGGAGTTTTACGAAGTAGTAGACAAATGATCCGTTTACCTCCGAAGACCAATGCTCTATCCATTGAGCTACGAGTGCTAAACTCGTCCACTAACATGCACAACACTGATTTTTCTTTTAGCCAGAGTGTACACCCGATCGCACACCTGCTATAGAAGATGCACGTACACTAAACGGCAGGCGCTCGCTGTAACAAGCGATTGCCTCGGCAACACTTCCCAGGTTAACGAAAGGTGCAGCCATGCAGGATTCTAGCCCAGGCGGCAGTCCCGGTAAATCCGCCCGCACACCCCGCAAACCCCACCCAAATTTCCCGTTATTTATCCATGAGCGTGGGGAGTGGTGTAAAAAGGTTCGAGGCAGGCGCGTCTATTTTGGTAAAGTTACCGACGATCCCAAGGTGTAAAAGCCTTGGAAACTTGGCCAGCTTAAAACGACGGCCTGTTGGCCAGACGCAATCCTTGTGCGAAAGCTGACTGTCCCATCTTATCCTGCTTGCCTTTAGAGCACCTCAAGAGTGGCGAGGCGGGGAGCGAGTGCGAAGGGACTCGATATTGGCTTGTCTTCTGATTTGTCCTACTCTCGGTGTGGAATAAATACTCCTCGCGAGGCAAAAAGATAAATCAATTTTGAAGGGTTCCGTCCAGCTTCATCGTGCAGGCTTGAGGCACACCATCTTTTTCGGCGACATAGGTGACGATTTTTCCATCAGGAGATACGGATGGGCCATCGCTCGAACCGTGATGATCTTCTTTGCAACAGACTGTTACAAGCTGTTAAGGCCTCGACCTTTGTTTTACTGACGTGCATGGCCAAATTGTTCAAGACATTTTAACATAGCGTTGTGGGGA
>CAZIGP010000383.1:0-5165 GCA_964538425.1 uncultured Pirellulales bacterium
AAACAGAGCTGGGCGACGTTTTCGCGACCTTTGTTCAAATACAATTTAAACTCTGGATCGCGCTGACGCTCGCGATAGACCGTTTTTCGACTCACTCCGACCATATCGGCCGCGGCAAGCAGTGTGTGTCCTGTCGCGACAAGATGGCAGATTTCTCGTTTCATCTCCGGACGGAGCTTCCGCCGAGCTTTTTTCGTTGGCTCTGTGCGCGTGGAATTTTCGAGGACTTTTGTCACTTGGCGTTGCCCGACGTGTGGGTCACGCGTGTCGATCGTCGGCATCGGCCGAGATTCGCCGGCGACTTGCGGCTGACGTGGTTGGTTGGATTGGCTCGAAGGTTGGTTGGAGGGGTGAGGAGAAGACATTTCATTTGCTCCTGAGAAAAATGGGTGTTTGTGTCACTTGTGAGAGGAAATTTCGTGGGTTTTTCCGAGGAAAATTGGATTTGTGTGGTGCGGGAAGTGTCCCAAAATATGTCCCATTTGCGACACAGACTGGGAACAGATGGGTAACAAATGTGGGGCAAGATGAGGGCATGCTTTGTCGGATTTGTGTAGGGGATAGATAGGAAGTTGGGGCAGCGTATTTATGCACGTTTATTGCCCTTCTTGTTAGATCAGCGATTGAATTAGAATAGATCATTTGTACACTTATTTAAGAAAGTATACAGATGTTCTAACTTGAGTCAATAGATGAAAAAAGATTTAAGGCACTGATAGTAGCAGCTGGTTTTGCTTGGGGATATATTATTTGCTTGCTTCCGCAGAGGAGCTACTTTTTGACGCCGAGCGTGTCGGCAAATTCCATTTGCACCTTAGGCAACTTTGACGGGGTAGATAAATGGTGAATTGCGTCTGGCGCGTTGTACAAGCTTTATTACTTGTGGCGCTGCACGTGGCAGCGGTGAATCTGTTAGGATTCGCAGGCGTGCCGACTTGCGCTGCGGCTGCCGAGATTTCTGCAAAAGACGAATTGAACGACCGATTGATCGTGGGTGGTGATGTCGTCGATTCGGCGGGAAAGCCGTCTGTGAAATCTCGCATGGTCGTGCAGACGTATCCGGACGAAATAGAAATAATTACGGACGAGCTGGGGCACTTTGAATTCTCGGCGCCTCTTTTGCACCTTCGAGGTCGTTCGATCTTGGCCTATGGAAACGACGGAGAGCAGATTGGTTACTATGAGCTTCCATCTCAAGAGGAAGAAATTCGGACACTCAAGCCGCTGCGGATTCAGTTGAAGCCAACCGTGAGCGTTCGAATGCATGTGACAGATAATGCCGGTCAGCCTGTGGCCGACGCACTTTGCGGCTTATGGGCCGACCATGTGATGTATAGCCACGGGAAAACAGACGAGGAAGGACGAGCGCAGTTTCGTATTCCAGCCGATGCGCAGTTGCACAATGTGTTTGCGGTCAAGTCGGCTCTGGGCATTGACTATCGTACGTTTTTCGATCCCGCGAAACACCGAGCCAAAGAGCCGCAAGTCAAGCCGTCGCTGAAAGAGCCTTTTGAACTCAAGCTCGAAGGGGCCCAAACGATTCGAGTGCGCGCGATTGACGATCTGAACGAGCAGCCAATTGCCGGGGCTTCGATCTATCTTTGGCTGGCAAAAAAGCCTGGCGAGTCGGACAATTTAAATTTGAGCTTCTTAACGCGGCAACTTTCTGTGAAGACCGATGAGAAAGGCTGGGCGACGTTTGATTGGATTCCCGCGTGGGAAGAGCGCAATCAACTGACGTTTTGGTCCACGCACGACGACTACGGCCAAATGCGTGGGACCTATGATCTGGACAGGGGCGAAGGCGTGCTGGTGATGAGGCATACAAAACTGGTCAAGCTATTGGGAAAAGTGACTTATCCCGATGGACTTGCGGCAAAGGGCATTGCGGTACGGGTGGCAGGCGCGGGATATGGCATGGACTCATTCCGGCGATCGACAAAGACGGATGCCGACGGCCGATATGAAATCGAAGCCAATCCGAACATGATTTACTTGGTTGTTGCGCTGGATGCGAAATGGGGCGCAACAAGAGATGGCTTTGCGCTTTGGCCGGGCCAGCCGCGCGAAGATGTCGACCTCGTGCTACAAGCCTCGACGCGAGTTTACGGACAAGCAACTGTTGGTGCGGATCGGCAGCCTGTGAAAGACTTTCGAATTACGAGCTACCAGTTCGGCAAGTATTTGCGTGAACTCAAGGACATTCAGTTGCCAAATCTGGAAAATAGCCGGAACGCAGTGAGGCCGATGATATTCCATAACGCCGTCACTAACGATCAAGGAAAGTACGAGTTTTTTGTTGGGCCGGGGAGTTTTGACATCCGCGGACCGACGCAGACAGGAGTCCAAAAATTTCAAGTCGTGGATCAAAAGGAATTCGAATTCAACTTTCATTCGGCTCGGCCGGAAGAAGGAATGCTCGAAGGAGTCGTCGTCAATGCCGCAACTGGATCGCCTATCGCCAATGCTAAAATCTCCGGTATCTATCGGCACGCGCTGGCGGGAGGTGACTTGCAGGCGACGGCCGATGCTGAGGGCAAATTTCGTGTGACTCGGGAACTACATCGCACGGTTCTGTACGCTCGTACTCAGGACCAGCAGATGGCCGGAGTGATCGAGATCGAGCCGGACGACCAGCAGGTGAAGATTCCGATCCAACCGGTAGGGAGTGCGGTCGGAATATTGATTGACAAACACACGAAGTTGCCAGCAGCGGGTAAGAAGATAGAGTACGGAATCAAATTGCCGCTGGGAGGCGACGATGCTCCGTGGCACACGGCATTTGGCGGGTATGTGTTCACGGACAATGAAGGAAAGTTTGTTCTTGAGCATCTCGTGCAAGGGAAAGAATATGAGGCTCATGTGATGAATGATGATCGCCATAGCTATGCACACGTGACGGAGATTGCTCCAAAGAATGCGGAGCCAATCGAGCTGGGCAGGGTTGAGTATTCGCCGTCGGTACCAGAAAGATAATTTGCAAGCACGAGAATATTTCTGAAGCGTCACAGTCCGTTTAACCCACGCATTGAGCGTTAGGATGGTGCAGAAAAGCGATTGTACGCGCAGATTTATTTCGCCCTTTCAGGGCTTTATGCTTGATTGGTGATCGCTAACCCAGGGCGTTGCCCTGGGCTAACCTAGGTTGCCCCGGTTGGGGCACGAAGATCGGTGGATCGTTCACATACCGTAAGCCTTCGTTGTGAAACAGAAATCCGGCAGTACAATCCAAGGCGGGCTATAATTCTTATGGATGGCTCAATTCAATCCAAATAAAGAGGGCATAGTTCTATGTTTTGGTATGAATCTGGAAGTCCGGAAACTCCTGGGAGTTCTACAGGAATCAACATTGAACTGAGCACTCGTGAAGTTATGCAATGGCAAGAAAACGATTGGGATAAAATTCAAGAAGTGGAACGATATGCCCTGTTTTACGGCATGCAAGAACGTAAGTTGAACTACTTCGTCAAGAGTGCAGAAAATTCATTCCTTGCTTATGGAACTATCGCAGAACTCAAGGCGAAGTATCCCGATATGACATCAGAATCAAATGCGTAGCAAATAGCTCATATTAAAACTGAGCGATAAGTTTTTCGACATATCGTTAGCTAAATTGATTGAACTGAATAACTTACTTACTTGCGCATTGTTGATGAAATATTATAATCGCCCTTCTCTGGACAAAAATGAAAATGTCCTTCATTCGGAAAGTCTGAGGCAATGTTCTCAAATAGCTCTATGATTTGTTTCGCGCTAACCTCATAGGCTTGGCTGTTTCGTTCGCGGTCTGAACTAACAATGACAGAAAGAAGCACGTTTCGCTCGGTGAAAAGCGGAATAAAGACGTAGCTGTGTACAAACTGGTTACACAAAAAAATTATATCGCGCGAAACTTCCTTTGCTTTGGAGAAATCATACAACTCGTCAACTTTATGCCAGTTCCTGAATGTCACTAGCTTTCCAGTCGAACGGTATGTTCGAATGCGAATCGCACAATCTATTGTGGAATTTGACAGTTTTTTTGCTTCTACCAATTTCCGAATCGAATAGAATCCCATCATTATTGACTGTTCAAAGCGAGCCAGAGCCAACTCTCCCCAACTGTACCGTCGCAATCGTTGACGAAGCCAGGCTGCCCGTTTTGCCAAATCTCGCTTCCAAAATTCTGACTCCCAGATCATCCCTTAGACCTCCTATGTCGAACACTTTTTGTCACAAAGAAAACGAGGCAGTGGCTCAAACGAAAGTTCGCGCATTCCATTCATTTTTGATGGCGCGAGGCTGTTTTTCGGCCCGGTCGATAACCTGCGGCCGGCTTTTTGGGTTTGCCGCGGATGTGGTCTCCTTCGCGGTCGCGGACTTCTTCGTTGGCTTTGCGGCGGCGGCGGTTGAGGGCTTCTTTGGGTGGGCGCGATGGGATGAGGCAATCGCAGCCTTCGCCGATTAAATCTTGGCGGCCGGCTTTTTCTAATGCCTGCCTCACTTCGAAGTAGTTTTCGGGTTTGAAGAATTGGAGGAGGGCGCGCTGGAGTCTTCGATCGCGGAGGTGTTTGGCGATGTGGACGGGCTTCATCGTGTGCGGATCGAGCCCCGTGTGGTACATGCAGGCGGCGATGTCGAAGGGGCTGGGGATGAAATCTTGGACCTGGTCGGGTTGGTAGTGGTTTTGTTTGAGGAACGTAGCCAGGTTGATCATCGAGTCGAGATCGCTGCCGGGATGACTGGCGATATAGTACGGCACCAGATATTGCTTTTTGCCGACGGCTTTCGAGTGTCGCTTGAACTCCTTGTCGAACTTTTCGAAGTCGTCATTGCTCGGCTTCTTCATGAGGTCGAGGACATTTGGGTCGGTGTGTTCGGGGGCGACTTTCAGGTGGCCGCCGACGTGATGCTGCGCGAGCTCGCGCATGTATTTGGGGTCGCGGCGGGCCAGGTCCATGCGAATGCCGGAGGCAACGAGGACTTTGCGCACACCGGGAAGCTCGCGCGAATCTTTCATGAGCTGCACGAGCGGGCTGTGATCGGTGCCGAGTAGTTTGCAGATCGTCGGGTGGACGCAGCTCAAGCGGCGGCAGACGGCTTCAACTTCGGGGCGGCTGCATTTCATTTCGTACATGTTGGCCGTCGGGCCACCGATGTCGCTGACGATGCCGGTGAAGTCTGGC
>CAZIGP010000384.1:0-5158 GCA_964538425.1 uncultured Pirellulales bacterium
CTGGCTGCTAGGCTTGTAACTAAGATAGAGCACTCGTTCGGCTGTAAGTGGCTAGTACTTTTCGAGTCAACTTTGCGTTGCTCTTAGACCAACATACTTTCCACACGTTTTTGCTTTGAAGAATACCCTTGCTTTACTACTCTTGTTTCACCGGGCCAAAAATTTGATTCTCCTTGGCCTGCTCAACGTGAAATGAGCGTAAAACCTCAAGATTTTTAAGATCAATTAGCAACCTCTCTCAATGACAGAACCAGGAAGAGGTTGCCACTCGTTAATCAAGTTAATTAACTTGAGCCAAGCGATGGCTAATTTGTAAAATTGCGGCGGCGGCGGCCACACGTACATCTGCCTCATGATCATCAAGTAGGTGGATGGCATGGGATAAGTCATCTTTATTCCCACGAATTGCTAGAGCACAAAGCGCTTCATACCGTTCCTCTTTGACATCCGACTTGAGATAGGACATCAATTTTTGATGAAATTCGAGCGACTGTGGTTCTTTGGCAACAACATAAGCAGCACTGATCAGATAGACTCGCCCCGCGGACGCAGGTTCTTTCGTAGCGACTTGGGTTAGCTGATCGATTGCCTGTTGGGGAAGAGGTTTTGCCACCGCCAGAAAACGCAATCCATAAGCAGCACCGCTGCGAGGCTCTGCGGTAGGGCTCTTCAGTAAATCGACCAATGCATCGACGTCGGCTGCTTTCGCCGAATTCGCCAATAGCCAGCGGTAATTCGACTCATCGGCAGCCGGCGAACTTTCCGCAAATTTTTCAACCTTAGTTTTTTCTGTCGCGGTGAGTTCATAACGTAGTTTTGCCAGTGCTTCGACAGCATGCACTCGGTCGAGACTGTTTTCGGCCACTGCGACACTGACAAGGTTATTGATGTACGAAGTACGACGAGCTTTGTCAGGATCTGCCTTGGCCAAAACTCTCCAAATTCCAGTGCGGTACTGCGGCTCGTTGCCCGCACGCTTCAGTTCCTGTTCAAAAACAGACTGCACTTCCTCGCGATGGTTTGAAGCCAACAATGCTTCTGCCGCATGAACTTTTACCCATTGCGGTTCTTCTTTCAATGCTCGACGCAATTCGATGACGGCACGATCTTCTGGCGAAGCTGCTTGAGGCCTGCCGCTGGATTGCGCCATTGCTGCGACACTTACTAATTGCAGCCAAACGAGCACTAATGATGACAACCACTGTTGACTTGGGATGAGAATTTTCATTTTAGACAGCTCTAGTCTGACGGCTTTTTGACATCATCCTACCCGAAGGATGTTCATAGGCCGTCGATGGCATTTGAAAAATGCTATTAGAGCAGCTAACAAAATGGCAGTGGAGAGGGGGTAGGAGAAGAAAGCAGAAGGCAGGGGCAGAAAGCAGGCGGGCGGCGGGAAACGCTAATCGGTTATGTGGCACCGATTTCGGCTTTAGAATTTGTTTTGTCGCCAAGTAAATCTTGCGTGGCAGGTGATGAAAGTAATGCCGCTCGTTCTTGCTCGGTCAACGATGGATAAGGTGCAGCGTGATAACTTCCAGGTAAGCCGCGACTATTCATCAAGACCGTGAAAGCCCCCATGACACTGCGCGATGTTCGTAATAGATCCAGTAGTGAATTTAAACGAGCCTGATAATAGGCCGCGCGCGACCAGTCATTCGCTTTGGCAGCTTTCGCAATGGCCACCACCCAGTGAGGTGCTACGGCAAAGATACCGTCCAAATGACCGCCAAACTTTTCCTTCAATAATGTATCCAGAATTTGAGGTTCAGCCGGAATGACGCGAAACCGATCTCCCAGGCGAGCAATCAGTTCTCTGGCAATTTCCACGCGGCCGGAAATTTTTGCGCCGCGAATGTTTGGATGTTTGGCTAGCTGCTCGTAAGTTTCGACATCGAACGATACTCCCGTCCGTACCGGCAACTCATAAAGATAGAGCGGTACTGGGGAAATATCGGCCAGCGACCGAAAGTAATTGATCATTTGATCTTGGGGAAATCGAAACAAGTACGGTGGCAGCGCAACCACACCATCGATGGGATACCGACATGCCAACTCAATGCGTTCACGCGTTCGTGCATAGCCCGCATCACCGACGCCAATCAGCACTTCTCCGCGGCCGCGCGAGTGTTCAACTGAAAGCTCAACCAGTGCTCGATAAGTCTCCTCGCGCAACATTTGCATGAGGCCCATCGAGCCTGCAACAAGAATACCATCGATGCCAGTTTGCCACTGATCGTCCAGGTGACGCTCTAAACCTTCACGATGCAATAGCTCATCAGCATCTAAAGGTGTGCCGATCGCAGTAATTAGACTGGCCGATGTTGTCTGAGTCATAAATGAATCGAATTGCTGTTCAATATTGATAGGTTGTGCTGCTAACCATCGTGCTTAGGAAAATTTACTTAAGCTACACGATACTATTTTCGCACTGCTGTCGTTCGCCTCTCCTGTCACTCAAAATTATTGTCACTCAAACTGTTTTTCGCTTCAAGGAGCTTCCATCACCAACTGCTTTCTTCATAAGTGACATGGACCTACTCCTCGCTGCTTTGAGCATGTTATTTCGCTGGAATGCTCGCTAAAAATTAACCACGCAGATTCGATCGCATGAGTGGAACACATCGAGCGTAAAGAGTTCTCGCACAGCAAAAAATTTTGCATTACGAAATTTGCTGTCCATTCCCGCTGGCAAGGATTATTTAGAATGCGTAAACAGAAAGTAGAACCGACGACGGTTCAAGGCGCGCGAATAATGAAAAATCGCTTTATTACCAGCAACGGATTGTAAGAAAGCCCGGAGTCCGAAATTGCAACGCGAGCTAGACACTTTAGAAGCTCAGCATTTTTCGATACTCAACCATTCGGCGGTCGACATCGGCGCGTTCGATGCGTTTTAAGCGATCGAGTGAGAAATCCTCGACGGTGAAACTGGCGGTCAGCACTCCGTAGGCCAAAGCTTCCTTGAGAGTTCGGGGGTCGAAATTGCCTTTTTCTGCCAAGTAGCCCATCATTCCTCCGGCAAAACTGTCGCCGGCGCCGGTGGGATCGACAACATCGGGTGTTGGGTAAGCAGGCATGACGTAAGTTTCATGTTCGCTAAAGAACATGGCGCCGTGCTCGCCTTTTTTCACGATGACAAACTTCGGGCCGAACTTCAGCACTTTTTTGCCCGCGCGCACCAGGTTGTCATCGCCGGTGAGCAACTTGGCTTCAGCGTCGTTCATCACAAGACCGTCAATGCGTTTCAGCAATGCAAGCAAATCGTTGTGCTGAATGTTAATCCATAAATCCATCGTGTCGGCCACGGTCAACACAGGATTTGTCACTTGCTCAAGCGTTTTCATTTGCGTAATTGGCGAGCCATTCGCCAAAAACACAAATTTGCTGTGGCGATATTCTTCCGGCAACACAGGGCTGAAATCGCCGAAGACGTTTAAGTGAACTTCCAGCGTTTCGCGGTCGTTCATGTTGGGCTGATATTTGCCGGTCCAGCGAAAGGTTTTTCCACCTTTCACGGTGTGCAAACCGCTCGTGTCGATCTTACGGCTTTCGAGCAACTTGGTATGTTCGGCCGGCCAATCATCGCCGACGATGCCCACCAGCTTGGCAGGCACGAAGTAGCTGGCCGCGTAAGAAAAGAAAACCGCTGCGCCGCCTAAAACATTGTCTCGCCGAGCAGTAGGAGTTTCGACACTATCGAGGGCAACCGAGCCGACAACCAGCAACGACATAAAGCATTTTCTCCGCGGAATTTACAACCGGAATCAAACCGCCGCATTGTAAAGATGCAGAGCGGAAGACGGAAGGCGGAGAAATTTAAATGCCCCGAATTTACAGGCCGAAAGGATGCTTAGCGGCGCAGTGCACGTCGGCAAATCAAGGCCGTGAAGCCGAAAAATGCCATGGCAATACTTGCGGGTTCTGGGACCAACTCGGCTGGCACGGTATAGCCAGCCTCTGTGTTAAAAGAAAAGTTGATCGCGGTAATTGTCGAAGCGGCTGTCACTCCGGGAACGTTGAGCACGAACTCGGCCGAACCAGCCCAAAAAGGATTGTGGGGACCATTGCCAGCAATCGAGCCGTTTGCTGCGTCGTATTTACCGCTGCCGGCAGGTGGGCCGATAATGCCATGTTTTGGCTGGCCACTTCCAGAGAGGCGGTCCAAGTGCAAGTTAGCACCAGAAGTAACCAATGCCCAATCTACAACATTCTTGAGAACAGTGTCGGTGAATGTGCCACCGCCTTGAACTGTGCGTTCGATCCCCATGGTCGAAGCGATTGTGCCGGAGTTCTGTCCAGTGCTGACAGAGAACAGAATGTCGTAGATGATCGATTTCGGGCTTATCGGATTGGCTTGAAGATTTTCAAGCTTGACGGTGATTGTGTTCGCCGAGGTGGTAAACGAGGCCAAAGCATTGACTGGTTCACCATCGACGTTTCCGCCTGGGATGGTTTTGTATTGGATGAAGGCAGCGAGTGAGGTTTGAACCAACGAACCTGAAAAACTGGCTGCGAGCGTTAACATTGCGATGGCCACGGTGCGATTCATTTGGAACTCCTCTATGTTAAACGACTTTTCGATGGCCCCATCGAGTTCAACAAACAAACATTTTTGAACAATTGGGCGCAGAGCAGACACGACCATGCATGCGCCGCCGCAACGGGCAACGCAACTTGCAGTCGTATTAGTTCGGCCTACAGAACAACAATGCTGGCCGAACAAGATCGCGGGTCGACTCTTAAGCCAGTAATATCACAGTAATTTAACGGCTGAGCCAATCGGTAAAGATTGCCACCTGCCAGCCGCTACAAGCAGTCTAATTGACCAGCCCCCTCTGTCAACGGATAAACCGCCATTTGTCCGGAATATTTAAGTTATTCCGGCTTTTGCCAGGCCGGGACTTTATGCACGACGTTCCAGGCTAAACCGACCTTTTCCATGGCCCAAATCGTGTAGTAGGTGAGATCGATTTCCCACCATTTGTGGCCGTGGCGGGCCATGCGCTGGTAAGCGTGATGGTTGTTATGCCAACCTTCGCCCCAGGCCACGATGCCGACCCACCAGAGGTTTTTGCTGTCGTCGGTGGTTTCGTAATTACGGTAGCCCCAGATGTGGGTAGCTGAATTCACAAACCAGGTGACGTGATAAACCCAA
>CAZIGP010000385.1:0-5152 GCA_964538425.1 uncultured Pirellulales bacterium
AACGGCTGGTAGGGTGTTGGGCGTGTAATTGACGGAAAATCTTGTCGGAATCGTTGCCGCGGCCTAAATCGCGCAGCGCCCACGCCCAACCGTAGAGCGCGGCATCGATGTCTTCATTCTGAGGATATTCGCGCACCACACGTTGATACAACGAGACGGCTTCTTCGTCTTGGTCGAGCCGATCGTGCATGCGAGCGGCGGCCATGATGATTTGTGGAAGCTGTGGCGATTGACGGTATCGGCCGATGCTTTGCTTATAGATCGCGAGTGCCGCTTCGTTTTTACCGAGGTGTTCGAGCGCCTGGCCACGGGCTAGCATGACGTCCGGCGCCCGCGGGTCGCTGGGGAACATTTGCAGGAACTCGCCAAAAATTTCCGCCGCGATTTCATTCTCGCCTAATTGCAATCGGCTCCACCCCATGCCGGCGAGCCCTTTGGCGACGATCTCGGGTGGGTTATCTTGGGCCGCCAATTGTGAAAACAAATCGTAAGCCGCATCGTATTGTTTGCTGGCATAAGCGGCTTCGGCGACATGATGGGTGGCAGTAAGTAACGCTTTGCTTTCGGGATGATGCGATTTCAGTTCTTCGAGCATCATTTTGGCGGCATCGACGCGCTGTGTACGCGCGAGGCAAATCGCCAATGCAGAGCGTGCCCGTTCGACTCCGACGTCTTGGCGTCCGGAGGCGAGGTAGGCTTGCAAAGGCTCAATGGCTTCGGGAAATTTTTCCTTCGCGATGAACGAAGTGGCCATTGCCAGGCGGCTGTTATCGCGCAAAGCGAGGAGAGCATTTCGATCTTCCGCAGAAAGATTTGAATTTGTTGCGGCAGTTTCGTTGTTCGGCCGATCGTTGGTTGTTTTGGCGGAAGAATTCTGGCCGTTGTCCGCATCTAAGCGTTTGAGATCGTTAGCATTAATCGTGACGGTGGATAGGCCGCGTCCGCGCATCTTTTGCTCGATCGCAGAATTGAGTTCGCGGAGGGTTTGTAGTGCCTCGTCGTGCTTTTTGATGCCTTGCAGTGCGATGGCCAGTAGATACCGAGTAGAAAGCGTTGTGGGATCATCGCTCGTGTTATCGCCGGCTTTTAAGGTATCGATGGCACGGTTGAAATCGCCGGCTCGAATTAGAGATTCAGCGGCTTGGTAACGAATTGCGGCCGCGCGGCGTTGTGCATGATCGACAGCTACTTCTGCTTGATCGTTTTCAACTTTCTTCGGGGCGGCTTTTTCTGGAGCTAATTTTTCTGCAACGTTTTTCTTGGCGGATTCGGTCGCTGCAGGTGCACTCTTGGCGACCGCAGGGGTCGGTTCGGTCTTCTTTTTTTCTGCTTCGAGAGCCGCTTTCAGGGTTTCCGCAGCCGCGTTGAATTGCTTTTCGGCTTTTTGGGTTAATGCCAGCCAGTAGCGAGCGTCTTCGGCAAGTTCTTGATCGGCCGTCAAGGATGAAAGCGTTTCGCGGGCATCTGCATAGCGACCGAGTTCGTAGAGTGCCCGGCCGCGATTGAGTCGCGCTTGTGGCAAGAATTCGCTTTTGGGATATCGCTTTTCGAGCGAGTCACATAGTTCGAGCGAGGTTTTGAAATTCTTTTTTTCGGTTTCTTTAATGGACAACTGCAACAGAGCCATTTCGGTCCAGGGGGTGTGATTGCGCTGCGCAATCTCGTGCCACAACTTATCTGCTTCGGCAGATTTTTTTTGCTGATCGAGGAGCTTGGCTAAAGCAAAGCGGCATTCGTCAGCCGTCGGCATATCGGCGAACCGTTCGAGCGATTTACGGTAGAGCTGTTCGGCCAGCGCATCGTCGCCAGAGCGCAGTGCCAAGTCTGCTTCGTAGGTAGTTAAATAGGCGTTTAGTTTTTCGCCCGGATATTTTCCGCGGAACTGCGACATCCGCATTTTGGCTTCATCAATGCGGCCGCTCATGAAAGCAGCTTCGGCGGCGCGGAATAATGCTTGCTTGGCATAGCTGCTGTTCGGTTCGTCCGCGAGGACTTCAACAAACAACGGATAGGCATCGTTGTGCTTACCAAGCTGCACTAAAGCTTCGGCCTGAAAAAATTGGGCCTTGTTACGCTTGGCATGTTCTGGATATTCGCGCAGGAACTCGCGAAATTCATCGATCGCAAGCTGCCAACGCTTGGCCGAGTAATGGCCGGCGGCAACGGCAAACTGATCGTCGGCCGGTTCGGCGTAGGCTGCGGAAACGAATACGCAGCCAGAAATGACAATCGATAACGAAAATCTGACGGCAGCGGCGTACATCCTTGTACTCCTGCCTAGCGGCGAGGTTGAGCGCGACAGGCGCAAAATCGTGGGTTCGATTTGCACGCGACCCGTGGCGCATGAACGGTGGGACCATCCTTGGGGAGTGCCGGCGCTCGGGCCGGCTATCGGTGTTATCGGTCCGCGCGGCACAAGTTCCACAACTTGTGCGGCCGTGAACGGCGGTAAATTTTGTTGTTATGGTGCTAGCATTGGAAGCTGAGCCGTCGCCATCTGGTGTACCGTTGTTTCAAGAGACCCAAATGCTTGCCCATTTGGCTGACGGCTAAAGCGCAAAAAAAAGCCCTCGGTTTTCACCGAGGGCTGGCTCATCTCTGTCTCTATACTTTGATCGGTCTGTTGCTCAATAGGTCCCCGAGGGCCCGAAATCGACGTTGCCAACCATATGGAAGTGGTTGTGGTCGACGTAGACAACTTCTTGCGTGTCTTCGTCAACCTTCGTGTAAGGTACTGGCCAACCAACACGAGTGACTTCGGTGAAGTAAACGGTGCATTTGTAGTGAGCGTGGTGCAATTGTGCCGGACCGATGAGCGGATAGAATCGCACGTCGTCTACGTAGTCGGCGATTTTTTCCTTCACAATTCGCACGTTGTTGCGGTTCATTTCGTGCAACATTGGCAAACCACCTTGCACCGGACGGGCTTTTTCCAAAGCTCGCATTACTTCGTCGTCGCTGGGTGGATCGAGCGCTGTTACCGGGCCGCCGGCCGTGATTGGGCCAAGGATTGGAGCACGCTCATAGCGCTCGTGAATCCAGAAGCGGTCTTCTTGTTCTTTTTGAAAATAGGGGCTGATTGGAATTGGAATGGCCAACGGGCCAAGGTTTGGGCCTTGGGTGGCGATCCAGAAGCAGCCAGTGTTGGTCATTGTCGCCGCAGCAATCAGTGCCATGACAGACCAAAACGTTTTACGTGACATGCCGAAGGCTCCTCGAAATCTGTTTTGTTGCAGACTGCCGCTTGCGGCTTAGTGATCTCTTTGCGAAACGGGCGCAAATCTCCCGCCAGAGTTTGTTATCGTGTAAAGCTGGGCCGAACTTGCGGGTTTTTCCTAATATATGGAAAAAGCGGGTTGTCCGATGTCGTCAAGCTAGCACGTTTGGTTAACAAAAAAGCCCAGGGGGCGGTGCCCCTGGGCTTTGGGAATTATGCATTCTCTCAACTCAGCAATTGCATGTTTAGTGCGAATCTTTGAAGTCGAGGAACCACCAACCGTCGTCCCATTCCAACGTCACTTTTCGCCATCCGAGCGGCACTTGTGGATAAGGATAGAACGGTCCGATGTACGGCCAAGCTGTTGGCGAGTACTGCTTCGGATAAGTTAACGCTGCATAGTTCGGATAGGCAGCGTAGCTCGGCCAAGCATACCCTGGCATCGACGGGTTGTCGTAGTGCATTGGTGCTGGAGCGGCGACGCCCATCGGCGCGCCTTGCATCGGCATTGGTTGTGGCGTACCAATCATTTCCCCGCCAGGCCCAGGCACTTGTCGTGAAACTTGTTGATAAGGTCCACGAGCACCAATCGGCAAAGGCATTGGCTTGCGATTGCTTGCTTGTTGTGGCATTTGCTGCATTGGTTGAGCTTGCCGAGCGCCCATCAAATAGGCTTGCTGTTCAGGCGACATTTGGGCTGGTTGGCCCATCGGTGCTTGAGCTGCCATCGGAACATCGTCTCGCATTTGCGCCATCGGACCAGCCACAGCCAATTCCTGCTGTGCATGGTCAGGCAATTCCATGCTAGCGCGAACGACGCCCTCTTGAGTTTCGTCAGCAGGAACAGCGGCAATGCTTTCTGGCTGGCGCAATCGGCTTGACTTCTGAAAGTTTCTGGATGCTTCAGCAGCGAAGGCCTTCTTTGGCTGAGCAATCGTCAGGTTGTTGACGACACGCTCGACACCGTAAGTGTCTTCAGCAAGCATCAGCGCTGTGCTCATTTGTTCTTCGCTGGTCACAGAACCCTTGAGCCAGGCAGTGCCATCTTTTACCGTCACGCCGACGGTATAGTCTTTCATCCGACCACTCGTTTTCAGAGTTTCGGCAACTTGATTGGCAGTTTCCTGATCGTCGGCTAGCACGGCCAATGGCATTGCTAAGACGAAGGCTGCCAGTGTGGCCGCCCAATTCAAACGTCGCATAATTCCCCCTCCTGTGTAACGATTACGGATTGCGACACGGCAATCCGAACCCCGCAAAATTGTTGATAAGATTTTTTGACACTTTAAGCGGTCAATAGGCAGAAACCTCGCGCACTTGCCAAGAGCGAGGAACTTCCCTGACTATAGGTGTCGGTTGCCGGTTATGCCGAAGGGGAGTTTTTTTTCGATTTTACCGAAGCTAAGGCATACCTTGGTGCGATCTGCCATCAGTGCTATCGCAACTTCGGCCGGTGCGCAAGACTTTCAGAGACACAGGGCGCGCCCTGTTTGTGCATGCCGCGCAGTTTAACGTTTAGCCGAGCCAACAGCCACGGCGACTAAATCGTATTCGGCCGTAGAGACAATTTCGCAGGGCACGATTTGGCCGGGCTTCAACCGTTTGCCGGTAACGTAGGTCACGCCATCGACATCGGGGGCATCTGCATAAGAGCGGCCGAGCCAGGCATTTTTTTCACCAGGCACTTCACGATCGATCAAAACATCCACTCGGCGGCCAATTTGCGATTCGTTCCAGTTGAATGCCACTTCTTGCTGGATTGCCATGAGCCGGTCGCGGCGATCGTTTTTCACTTCTTCGGGCAAATGATCTGGTAAGCGAGCCGCTGGCGTATCGGGTTCGAACGAGTAGGTGAACACACCTAGCCGCTCGAACTTTTGCTGCCGAGCGAATTCGACCATTTCATTAAATTGTTCGTCGGTTTCACCGGGAAAG
>CAZIGP010000386.1:0-5145 GCA_964538425.1 uncultured Pirellulales bacterium
GAATTTTCGCCGTAATTCGATTTTCCGCCATCGGCAATTTGTCGAAATAGACGGACGAAATCAAACTCCTCAGGCAGCTTGAATCGTTTGATGCCGTTGGCCAGCCGTGCGATCGTTTCGTCTTCGGCCAAGGTATGCAATGCCCAAGTGCCGGATTCATCTTTTTTCGTGTCGTCATCATCCGTGCCGCCGAAGAATAAACCATAGTAGGCCATGGTCTGTACGCCGAATTGATTCTGTAAGAATTCGGCGAACTGATAATTGACTTCGTTCTTGCGACTTGGATTATTTTCGATCGCTTGCATCAAAGCCCAGCGCCAGCGCTCTCCGTCGGTTTGGGCGGCGTTCCAATTTTTGGGCAGATGGTGAAAGACGGGATTGCCATCTGCATCGACCGGAGCCCCTTTTGCTCCGCCATCGTGATACCAGCCTTGATCGTAGTCGGGCAGTTCTTTCAGGTCGGTGAGATATTGCAATCGCCAGGCTTCGTCGTAACCGCGGTTCGAAAGCAACATTCGGGCAAGCGCCGACCAGAATTCACTGACGGCTTGCTTGTCGGCATCGGCTTCGGCCAGTGGCATGGCTTGCACCATGAGCTGCAAAGCCCGCACGCGGTCGCGCTCCATCGAATTCACTGCTTCGCCGCCGCCTCTTTTAGGTCCGCGGGAAAATTTGCCCGCGACGATATAACCGAAATGCTGATAGTTGAGGTAACTTTCTGCAGCGGCCATGAGCAGCCGCCAATTTTTGGCTTGGACTTTGACGATGTTTTCTCGCAGCTCATCGATTTCATCGAGTCGACCAAGTTGCTGCAGCGCACTGAGCGCCATGTTCAAATCACTACCGACTGCCATAGGGTCGGTTTTGGGCTCCAATCCCAACTTGCGAAAACCTTCGTAAGCGTCCTTGTAGTTGCCATTTTGATACAGCTCTTGAAGGCGACCGCGATTTGTCTCTGCCTTGGGCGATTCTGATCGCACGCCGGCAGATAAAAGAATGAAAATGAGTAGGCCGATGACGGGCACAGCAATAATCTTGAGGCGTATCATGCGATTGAAGTAGTTCAAAAAGGATGGGTCGAAGGTCATGGCGCACTAAGAGCTACCCATTGAGACGAACCAGGTTGGTTAAAAGTTCCTAATTAAAGATAATTTTGTGGTATGGCAGCATGTTACAGCCATTGAAAAACGACGCCAACTGCTTAAAGGAACACGGTTTAGGGGCTGTCGATCTATCCCTCTGCGGCGCGTTATAAACCCCTGCCGATAGCAGGACAAGAGTAAAACCTAACGCATTCCGAGCTTGCCATGCCCGCCAAGTTGGAAGATTGGGGCGATTCTTGAGGTGATTGCGAAACACGGCCTCGAAAGAAATCTCTTGCCCCGTTAGATGATGCTTTCCACAATAGAAGGTGAGATCTGTTTGAAGCAGGGAAGCGGCCGGTTGTTGAACGGAAAACCTTTTCTAACTTATTGTGCCGGCCTGATGAACCATCGTTCCAACGAGTTCAATTTCTATCAATTGTGGCTGGGCATCGAGTGCCATTCGCGCCCGGACCATTATCAATTGTTAGGGATCAAACGTTTTGAAGCCGACGAGCAAAAAATTCGCGAGGCCTTTGATCTACGTCGGAATCAATTACGGTACGTTTCGCCTGGCGAACATGAACCACAGTGGAGAAAGCTGGCAGATGAAATTATCGCTGCCAAGCGTTGTCTGTTGACGCCGGCTTCTCGATTGGCCTACGACGAACATCTGCGTTTTGTCCATAGGCACGACCAACCCAAGACGATCGTTGATGAAGAATTAACTTTCGCCGATGAGTTGCCGCCTGCGAGTGCATTGCCACCTGCGAATTTTACCAGTGAAGCACCGGGCAATTTTCAGAGCCCGACGATTGAATTGCCGCACATCGATTCTGACGATGAGATCATTTTAGGCGAGACGCTGGACTTGCCACCGATGGCCGGTGATAGCGGTGTTGTGATGCAATCCGCAATGCCCAAGTCATTTCAAGATCTTGGAAATCTGACTTCTGCAGCCTCAACATTCCGTCCAATTTCGCCATCCGCAGGAGCTGCAGTCGAAGTTTCCTCCACGCTGCCAAAACTGAGGCGAAATCAAAGTCGAGCATGGCGCATGTTAATCGGTTCCGCGATTGCAGCGCCCATCATTTTGTTTGGATTCATCCTTCTATCGCATCTTTTCGAAAGTCAACCGGATCAGAAAACGAAACAGCTCGCTAAAAAAACATCATCTGCGGCAAATGATTCAGCGAAATCTGCGAAGTCGCAGGCGAAGCCAAAGGACATCGTTGATTCAGAATCCACATCGGCTACGACGACAGAAGCCGCATTGGTCGGGCCAGTAAACTTGCCATCCGATCCGGATTCTAACAAATTGCCATTGGTCGAACCTAAACCTGTCGAACCATCGGCGACAGAGAGTGAGTCTGAAAATTCGGCGAATGACCAACCTCTGGCCAACCTGCCATTAACAGAAGAATTTCGCGGTGCGCTAAAGTCGGTTCGCAAAGCCATGGCGATGCGGAATCTTCCCAAAGCCACAGAACTTTTGGCGAGCGCTGAGCAACTTGCCTATGAAGATCATGAGATGCAGCAAATTGAATTACATCGCAAGCTGCTTCAGCACACCGGCGATTTTTGGGATGCTGTTCGCAATGGCGCCGTGCAATTAAAGGACGGGGATGAACTACTGGAGCCTAACGGCAAGCCATTTGCCGTTATTGTCGAATCCAAAGCCGATAAGTTAATTCTCAGAGTCCGGGGAAGAAATCACATTTACAGAATTCCGGGTAATATTGCTCCCGAAGTGGCGATTGCGATTGTACGACGAACGATTCGCGAATCGGCCGAAGAAGATATTTTACTAGGCGCTTTTTATGCTTCCGATGCGGCGGGTGATTTAACCAAAGCGCAAGAGTTATGGCAATCGGCAGGTGAGCAATTGCAATTGCTATTAACAGTTCTAAAATTGGAACAACAGCGCTAACGATCGAAATAACTCTCCATTGGAGAGTAGCCTTATACTCTAAATTACATAAATTATGCTTCTACGTTTATCATTAGGTCCGTTTGTCTTGCTTTTCGCATTTCAGGCTTTGGGCCAAACGCCAGCGCCAACCATCGCTAATTTCGTTTATGGTTCTGATTCTGAAAGACAAAAGTTTGATTTTTGGCAAGCTCAGTCAGAAAACCCCACGCCGTTAGTTTTGATGATTCATGGCGGTAGCTGGAAGAGAGGAGACAAATCCGACTATAAGTTTCAAGATATCAAGCCTTTCTTAGATTCAGGCATTTCGGTCGTTTCGCTGAATTATCGTTTTATCGATCAGGCGATGGAACAGAAAATAGAGCCGCCTGTGAAAGCCTGCGTCTACGATGCAGCGAGAGCATTGCAGACAATTCGTTCGAAAGCGAAAGATTGGAACATCGACCCGCAGCGCATTGGTGCTACCGGTATCTCAGCAGGTGCCTGTACTACGTTATGGTTGGCACTCCATGACGATTTAGCGGATCCTAAGAGCAATGATCCTGTAACCCGCCAATCAACTCGCTTAACATGTGCAGCCGTCAGTGGGGCACAAACGTCACTCGATCCGAAAGAACTACGAGAATGGATGCCGAATGCAGTCTATGGTGGTCACGCCTTTGGTTTTGCGGCCCCAAACCGTACTCGGGCTGAGGAATTCGAGTTGCTGATTCCCAACCGAGAACGCGTGCTTCCTTGGATCAAAGAATATTCCCCGATTGAATTTGCTTCGAAAGATGATCCACCGATTTTTTTGGAATATCCTAACCAGAATCAACAACCTGTGATGGGCCAAAATGAACCTGACCCAACGCATTCAGTAATCTACGGTATTAAATTGGCGGAGCGTTTAAGTCCACTTGGCGTGGAAGTAATCATATCCTATCCAGCCAAGGTGGATGAAAAATATGGCTCTATCGCCAAATTTCTGATCAGTAAACTTAAAGCCAACTGATCCTATATTGCGCCGCTTCTGAGCGTTCTTCACATTGAGACTTATCTTGGCTTGACACCTTACAACAAGCCCTATGCGCCAGCAATCTTCGAGCAGGGTAACTTTTTACCTGTTAAAAGCCCTTAAATCGTTCCATCAGGCAAATTACCCACCCCGCTCGCCGCTGGCCGATTTAAACACTAAACTAGCAGATTAAAAGCATACGGATCCGTTCTAACTAAATTATGCAACTTGCGTTGCTGGGCATCGACGACACTATTCTTGCTATTGCCGAAGCGGCACAGCGCTCGGGTCAAGCGCAGATCGTCATGATCGACGCCCTTGCTAAGCGGGCTAATGATGCCGCAAAGTTGGCGCCTCAAGCCAAAATAGTTGCCCAATGGGAAGATGTTTTGGTTAGCAATCAGATCGATGCCGTACTTGTGGCAGCGGATGATTCGACCCCTCGCATCGAACAACTGCGAAGACTAGTTCAATTGCAATTGCCTGCGCTGGTTTCTCATCCTGTATCGTTGTCGATGCTGGATGCTTATGAAATCGACATGATTCATCGAGAATCGCCCGGAGTGCTAATTCCATGGATCCCAATGCGATGGCATCCTGCTGTCACCGAGCTATGGGACATGATGGAAGCGGGCGATCGAGCTCCGATTGGCAACATCGAACAGATCCTGCTCGAACGATTCATGCCCAATCGTGATCGTGAAGCAGTCTTAAGGCAGTTTGCCCAGGATGCCGACTTGTTGCAGTACCTTGCCGGCGATGCCACAAAGCTCCACGCACTAGGCTCTGCGGTTGGTGAAACGACAACCGGCGCCTATTCGAACCTTAACGTGCAAATGACTTGTGGTGACGGACTGGTGTGCCGCTGGATGGTGGCACCGGTAGAAGATCGACCGGCAGGGCGATTAACATTGATCGGTTTGCGTGGCAAAGCAGTATTGCAGATACCAGATTCCCACAACAATGTTTGGCAATTGGAAACTCGTGTCGGAGGCAATGTCGATCAACGCCAATTCACAAACTGGGATCCGCTCAAAATTGCTACAGACCGGCTTGCTGCTGGAATAGCCGGTGAACCCATCGAACCAACTTGGACCGAAGCGGCACGCACTATTGAACTTGCCGATTCGATCGAC
>CAZIGP010000387.1:0-3217 GCA_964538425.1 uncultured Pirellulales bacterium
GGTCACTTTGGTTGGCTCATGCTGAAGAATCGCGACAATGCGACGATGGCTTGTTACGATCACTACGCGCGCGACATTTTAAAAGATCGCTTTTACCGGCGTTTAGAACGCAGCGCTATTTGGTTTTGGGTTTACGTCCTCCACGCCCTCCTATTCTTTGCCGCAGGCGTGGCCACAGGCACTGCGATAAGTGGAAATATAAGCGGCGGTTTACAACTTGGCGCAAGTTGGCTCGTTTGGGGTGTATTGGCCCGAACGGTCTTCGTTTGGCATGTTACCTGGTCAGTCAACTCGCTAACTCATCTGTGGGGTTATCGCAATTACGCAACGGAAGACAACAGTCGAAATAACTGGCTTGTTGGCTTGTTGGCACATGGCGAGGGCTGGCACAACAACCACCATGCCGAACAGGCATCTGCGGCACACGGCCACCGCTGGTGGGAAATGGATTTCACTTACTGGGTGATTTGTGCTTTAGAAAAGACGGGACTAGCAACGGATGTCGTGAGACCACGCGAGTACCAGTCATCATCTTCCTAAGAACGAATAGGAAGATTTGGGTGTAGTAAGTCGGATTTTATCAACATTGCCGCGCTTCTCGAAACTAAGCTACAATTCGCCCTCATGCGAATTGTTTTAACCTTGCTGATGTTGATGGTAGCGCTTTCTGCCAGCGAGGCAGCGGCGCAAGAAATTCGTCCGGTTCACGATTATACAGTGACGCTTGCCGGGGCGAGGCTTGGGATCTCTGATCTCGATGTTTCCGAGAGCATCGGCGAGCGAGGCATGGAAGTCGTCACGCGACTATACTTTGGCCCGTTTGGATCAAAGCAGGTTCCTTTCACTGCAACCCAAGGCTTGGTCGGCTTCGGCGTCATCGCGCTTATATTGATTGCATCGTTGGTTGCTTTCGTACTGCGGTGGAAGAGACGCAGCAATGGAAGAGGCAGCGTCAGCGTAACGCCTCCTGAATGATTTTCACGGCAGAAGGGCCAACGCCATGCAGACGGAGCAAATCGGCTGGTTTCACTCCACGAAGTTGCTTTAGATTCGTGTAACCCGCGGCTGCCAGCGCCCGAATCGCTGGTTTCGCCAGCCCTGATGGAAAAGCGGCGGCAACAGACATCACCATCGCGTCGGCAGCTTTTCGCTTCGTAAGACTCGTTTGAAGCTCGCAACGATGTTTTCGCGTTTTGCTTCTAACGGGCCGATTTGCCATCACAATGCTCCACCCCGTGGTCAGGGTCAGGTTGCTCAAACCAACACGCCGGCGGCAAGTCGCCAGACCGCTCTCCAAAATCAAATTCCCCCTGCAAATCGCCTATAAATTAGCCTTTTAATAAGAAATTGAAACAGGAAGTTGGCTTATTCTAGCCACAGAAAATAGTTGTTTTGGGTAATTTGGGTAATTACCCTGGATTTAGCGATTTCTAGTGGCTCATCCTCACGAAATGCCACGTCGTCCCACCCAAGAGCCAGCATCAAATGTTCCGAATTGTTTCAGCCGCTAGCGGGGTTTTGTTGGTTTGCATCGGTTTTCGTTCGGCGGTTGCCGATAGCTGCACAAGTTGCCATGCGGCGATTGGTGCTAAGAGTAAGGCGACTTCCATTGCTTCCAAACTAGCCAACTCCCACGCCAAAGTTGCCAGCTACTCGCTCACTGTTTCGGAAAACCTGGAAGTACTCAAAAACCCCGGCGACCCTGCCGTCGAATGGATGGCTGCTTGGACGACTCCCGCCGAGCTAATGCAACAACGCAACAAGCCTTACTTTATGCTGGAGAATACCAGCACGAAACAAAACGGTGGGACGGGCGCCGCACAACTAACCAAGTTCATTCTGTCGATCGGTGACACATCACAAAACTTTGACTGGCTGAAAGTGATTACCGATTTCACATCGCCAGGCGTGAAATTAGTGAAGATGGAAGGCGTTGACAAAGTCGAAGGAAAGACGCAAAGCGATCAAATCGCCTTGTATTTTTCGGGTTTCACACCAGGCAAGCGAATTGTTTTCCAAGTCGATATCGACCCCGACAAAGCCAAAGGCAATCCACTCACCGATTATCGACAGGTGCTTTTCAGTTTGAATGGTGGACCGGATGCAAGCGGGAACGCACAAACATCAGCATCGTTTTTGGACAAAACATTAGCACTAGGCAGCCAAGAATTTTCTCTTGCCGAAAGCTCTTGGCAAAATCCCCATTTTGATAAACAAACCTTTTTTGGAATGCAGCCTCAGGTGCAATACATGGGAGACAATGTCACTTCCTTTGAAACGCACAACTTTGTCATTAAGCCTGTCCCAGAACCGGGAGGTTTTGCTTTGGCTGCTATAACTAGCGGCGCGATTGCCTTGGTGTATTGGAGAAAAGGTGGATGGCGAACAAGATCGAAACCCTCGGCCTGATCGATCAATTTTCACTCACCACATCTAGCCAACTATCGGTCGCTCTCGATAACGACTATTCCGGCCGTCCGCGATTGTCTCGTCGCGGGCGGCTTTTTTACGCGCCTGCTCTGGCTCGGATCCCCAACCAATCGCTATACGCATTTAACGCACGATCGGGTAGCATTGAGGCTAGTTTCGGGCCTAGTCAGGTACAAAATGCTCGCCGCTATTCTGATCGTTCTTTGCATTACGACAGCGATCGTAGTGTGGAACCTCGCCTCGGTTGAATAAGCTGAATCCATGAACAACCGACTTCGTGGCTACAAGAGCCCAGCCTACATCGTCGTCATGGCGATCGTTGGCGTCGTGTCATATCTAATCTATCGGTCAATGCTGCGGTGATTTGCGTCAGGTAGCCTTAGGCATTCGATGCTGCAATTCACCAGCTCCCAGCCCTCTTACTAAAAAACAGACATCTAGGCTTTCTGACATAGAAGTGTTTGCCAGTGTACAAGGTGTCGTTTATGTCGGGATTTAGCGTCTATTTTGTTCACTGCGTTCACCAAAATCTGCCCCGCTTGGTGACTGTTACGCTACATGATTTATTCTAAGCTATGCTTAAGTGCTTATCATTGAACGCAGTTCTATAACTTCTCTCGCACCCAGTGGACATGAAACCGACACTACGTGTTCCAGTGATCGCCGTTCTTTCGTTGTTTGTTGCATGCGACACGCTAGCGGCTCAAACGGAAGTGGCAAAATCGAAGACCCGTGTCTCATGGTCGGCCCACCAAGTCGAAAGGGCCGCCATGGTAGCAAGGAACAC
>CAZIGP010000387.1:3227-5129 GCA_964538425.1 uncultured Pirellulales bacterium
GATTGTTGGGCTCGCTATTGAAAGTTACATCACGTCGTATCGAGGGGCGATATTTCTACCAGAACGGGCTTTGGTGGTATTGGATGCCAGAAGGATATTGGGTGGTATGGAATGGAGAGGGCTGGAGTCGGTATCAGAAGTAGACGGAACGAAATGTATAGCCCGAGATAACTAGCTCTTCGTAGTCAGTACGTGTCAGATGCGATTCTGCAGCGTTTGATTGTTTATCCTCGAATCTGCTGATAGATGAGCCAAAATACAAACGCAAAAATAATCGTGAGCGGAAAACCGGTGAACCAAAGTCGCTGGCGTTGGAAATGTGCAACTAAACCACGGGCCAACATAAATCCAAACAATGCAGCCATTCCCAGCCATATCAACAGCCACACGATACTTACAATTTCTAAGCCGCTGAAATTAGATGCTACCGGCATTGTCATGGGATGATTCTACCAACATTGCCGCGACTGTCGAAACTGGACAAGGCATGGGCATTGGCTGGGCTGATCGGGTATGATGTGGGGTATGATCCGGCCACGATTTACTCTGCGCACCCTATTTGTGCTAATAACCGCCATCAGTGTTCCAATTGCTTGGGTTGCTTACCATCTGAACTGGAAATACAAACGGGATGACTTTGCGATCCGGCATCATTGCGGTCTTCTTACAATGTATTCGCCAGCGAATACACCTTGGGGAATCAGAATTCTTGGAGCGCATCAAGCAGATTACCTCACCGGTGTTCCGGATGAACGAATCGACGAAGCGAAGTCCTTGTTTCCAGAGTCCATCATTAACCCTACTCCAAAGGATTTCGAGCAAGAAGGGCGGCGGCGGGCGGGTAACTATTAAGCTATGCCGATTAAGCTGGCGCACTACCAAAAGTCCAGTAGTGTGGCAGATTAATCAAAACACGATAACGGCCACAGCAATCGCAATCCCCATATCCCCATATCCCCATAAGGCCGATGTCTTAAACGTATCGTTACGTTTTATATTTGATGTAACTCATTTGATTGCATGGTAAATGATAGTGATATTTGATTGAGACTCTAACTTTACAGTTTGCTTGTAATGAGTGTGCGAGCATCGAACAAAAAAACTCATTTCAATTAATAAATGAAGGTGGACCCCCGGCACGGTCAATCATGGGCCGAAAGGTGCGAGTATTGCAAAAAGCCAACAGGGAGGTCCAGTGTTTCAATTTTTTATTCTGAGGTAATTCACCCTCTACACTCTTAGCTACTCTGCTTCTTAGCCTCTCAGTCTCGCTGTCTCTTAAGTTTCTTTGATTGCTTAGTTGCTGATGAACCGGGCGGGTTTATTCCTACCGGCGAATCATTGAGCCGGCGTGCCGAGTAGTCGCTCTTCCTTCACGCCCGGTTCTACTGTACCTCCCCAAGCTTGCTTTTTCGGTGCCGACGGAGTGCTATAAAATGAACCCGTTGTACCGATCGGTTTTGTGGCATTTGGAATCACAGGTGGTCCGGGTATAGCTGGGGCTTCTGTAAGCGATGCAGGGGCATCAGGAGCCCCGTCTAGTAGCTTTTCTCGCTTGAAGAAATAGTAGCTGACACCCTGCCCACGTTGTCCTAGACCACACATTTCCCAACCATCGTTGCCAAATTTGTTGAGTTGTTCTGCTGGCAAATAAGCGGCATTTGTAACTATCGTCTTGTATTCCCATTGAATTCGAGAGTTCAGTTGCTCATGCATCGAAAGTTTATGAGTCGATGGCGATTCGTATTTGGGTGCTGGAGGATCACCCGCACTTAATTGCCCAACAAGAAAACCAACACCGACAATTGGCAACGTAACCACGCCAAGTAACGACAGAGTTTTCATAACGCCCTCTCGATGGTTAAGAATCGGGACCCGGAGCGGGGGCTTGCTACCGCAGCA
>CAZIGP010000388.1:0-5116 GCA_964538425.1 uncultured Pirellulales bacterium
TTGCCGACGGCGGTTCACTGCTCAATTCCGCCGAGAAGCAACAAGCTGTTTCTGTGATTCTTGAGCAAGAGCAGATTTACCTCGGTGGCATGGAGCAAGTTGTGGCGCAGTTGGAAAATGCTGCGCAAGTACACGTGTCATGGCTCCGTGCATTTGGGCTTGCTACCATGTTGGCGATAATGGCTTTATTGGTGGCAGTTTACTTTCTTGTTTTCCAGCCGGCAGCGACACTGATTCGTCGCCAAGTCGAAGAATTGGTGATTAGCGATGCGCGGCATCGACAACTTGCGGAAATGCTGAGTGAGGCCCGCGATCAATTGGAATTGCGGATCGCCGAGAGGACAAGCGATTTGAGCCATGCGAACCTGGCACTGGAAAACGAAATGGCCGAGCGACAAGCTGCCGAATTACGGATGCGTGAGTTGTCCAGCGAATTGGCACGAGCGTCACGAGTTACGGCATTAGGTCAACTCGCTACAGGCTTGGCGCACGAAATCAATCAGCCGCTGGCAACGATTACCAACTATGCAGGCACGTTAGAACTGGCTTTGGAAAAGTATACAGCGCGCAATTTGGAGGCCGAGGATTTGGTCTTTCAGATCAAGCGCGCAGCCTTGCGCGCCGGAGCAATCGTCCGCCGGATGCGTAATTTTGTGCAGAGTGACGCTGCGCAAAAGTCTGAGGTCGATCTCAACGATTTAGTGCGCGAAGTTTCCGAGTTGTGTCGCCCGCAGCTAAGAGAGGCAAAGGTTGAGCTGGTACTTGACCTGACGCTGCAATCCGCGATGGTTTTTGCTGACCCGCTGCAAATTCAACAGGTCGTAGTGAATTTGATACAAAATGCGACGCAAGCCATCATTGAATCTAAAAGCGTGCAACGAAAGATTTACGTCTACACGCAGATCTGTGCAAGCGAAATCTCGCTCACCGTTGCCGATACTGGGCCAGGCATGGATGACGACAAACAATGCTTCGAACCTTTTTATTCAACGAAACCTGATGGTCTGGGCATGGGGCTAGCGATCAGTCGTTCGATTATTAAACAACATCAAGGCGAAATCTGGAGCGAGAATCGTGAAGCTGGCGGCGCGCTCGTCAGTTTCAGCCTATCTGTTCTTCACCCGAATGACAGCAGTACAGAACTATACGCCGACCGTGTATGTGGTTGACGACGATCAATCACTCCGCAGCTCACTCGTCAGGCTGATTCAGGCAATGAACTTTTGCGCGCAAGGGTTCTCCTCAGCCGTCAGCTTTCATCGCTTTTATCGACGCGAGTTACCAGGCTGTCTTGTGCTTGATGTGCGCATGCCAGGACAGGGAGGCCTTGAACTGTATGAGCAGTTGCTACAAGAAGGAAAGCGACTCCCCGTAATTTTCATCACTGCCCATGCCGACGTGCCAACTGCCGTGGCTGCCATGAAGACCGGCGCTGTCGAGTTTCTGGAAAAACCCTTCGAACACGAATCACTACGAACGCACCTTCAAAAAGGGTTGGCACTCGACGCCGAGTGGCGTCGGCACGAAGCCGAATTCAGCGAGATCGATCGACGCATTGCGCGGCTGAACGAGCGCGATCTGGAAACCTTACAATTGATCCTTGCCGGTGCTTCCAACAAAGTGATGGCCGCGCGGCTGCTTATTTCGGAACGGGCCGTCGAAATGCGCCGGGCGGCAATCATGCGCAAAGTGGAAGTTCGTTCTTTAGCAGAGCTATTCGAATTGGCAATCACGCATCGTTTGGCGGCAGAAGTTGCTGCGATACGCTCGACATCACGCTCGATGTAATGTGTGTGGTGCAATGCTGCTTTACAAGTTTTAAGCGAGTACGCTGACAAGGCTGGCTGAAGATTCATCGTCGACAGTCCAATTCATCGCAGCGTTGCGCACCTGCAACGAGAAAACCCTGGAAAAGAGCAAACATTCCTTCGCTGTGCTGCATCTGTCCTGAAACTTAATCGGCGACGACATTCACCTGGTTATTTTCAGCCAATTCCGAGAGATCGCCACGAACGACTTCTTCCTTGCCGGTGAAATCGGCCCAATCATCCCCAACTTTTTTCTTGATGCCTTCGACCCACCCGTCCGTAGAAAGCCCAACCTGTAACGGAGTCTTAATGGCTTTTCCATCTTCGTAAAGATAACAGCAAGATTCATTGCCAACTTCCACCACCGTGGCCTGCGGCAGAACACGCGTAGCTGGCCGTTCAATGAGCACTTTTCCGTAGGCATACATTCCAGGAAGCAGTTTTGCGTCGGGGTTCGGCAAATCAATTTCTGCGCGCAGTGTTCGGCTTTTGATATTAAGCGCCCAGGAAGACCGTGTAACAGTCGCTGGTAAATCCGCATCTTGAAAAGCAGAGATTCGCACAGTCGCCTTACTAACAGCGCGCTTATCACCTGCTTTTTTATCGACATCGCTGACAATGTAATTCGCCTGCGACTCAGGCACATCCACGTAAACACGCACAATGTCGGTCCTCGCCAGAACATACAGCGGAGTTGCCTTACCCGGAGATTGATCCGGAGAACGATTCGACGCTGACGGATCCCCCGTCGCCGGCAGCACAAAGTCTCCCGTGTTGATATTGCGCAGCACCACCACGCCTTCATATGGTGCCAGCAAACGTGTGTAGCTGTAGAGCGCTTCGACTCGCTGCTCATCGGCGGTAGCCACTTTCAACCGCGCCTTTGCAACATCGATATCAACCTTGGCTTTTTCAAGATCAGCCTGCCTGGCGACTTGATTGGCCTCAGCGGTTTTCACGGCAGCCTCTGCCGCGTCGGTAGAGGCTTTGCTCGACTCAAGCTGCCGCTGCGATTCGCTGAGAATCTGCTGATCGATGACACGATTGGCCACCATCGTTTTTTGGCGTTCCACTTCCGATTCCCAGCGTTTCACCAGCGCCTCGAATTTGCCCACATCCGCTTTGGTCTCGGCCACTTTGGCAATGGCCGCTTGAAGATTTCCATCGGCCACGGCTGCAAGTTGCTTCGCTTGGCTGACCAGTGCCGTATCCATTTCCACCTGCGCATGCTTCAAATGGCGTTCTTCATCAAGTTCTGGAATGTAAAGCGTCGCCAGTAAAGTGTCCTTCTGCACGCGGTCACCAATATCGACATTCCATTTCTTGACATACGCCGGCAACTTGGCATAAATCGCCGTTTGTTCGTAAGAGTCAATAAACGATGGCTGCCCGACCGATCGAACAAGGTCGCGCATTTCGGGCCGCACCAAACTAACGGTTGGCTTATCACTGACCGGCACTGCGGTATCTTTTGGCTTTTTGTGGCAACCCGAAAAAACAATTGCCACCAGCAGCCAACAGTTAATTTTGTGGATCATAATGAGGACTTTCTGGATCAT
This sequence comes from uncultured Pirellulales bacterium, assembly GCA_964538425.1. GTDB lineage: Bacteria > Planctomycetota > Planctomycetia > Pirellulales > JADZDJ01 > JADZDJ01. The sequence goes on from CAZIGP010000388.1 coordinate 3,368, forward strand.
CCGGATGAACCGACAACGAACGCGGCGATTGGCGGCCCATCACCACCACAAAAATCGCCGGCACAATCAGCAATGTCGCCAGCGTCGAGCAAACGAGGCCACCGATCACCGCACGCCCCAGCGGTGCTTGCATTTGGCTGCCCGCCTCGAGCGCAAGCGACATCGGAATCATGCCGACGGTCATCGCACAAGCGGTCATCAAAATCGGACGCAATCGCTCCGCGGAGCCGCGCACGGCAGAATCGATCGTCGGCATATTCCCGCGCCAATGTTCGTGAATAAACGTCACCAGCATGACCGAGTTCGATACCGACACGCCAATGCACATGATCGTGCCCATAAACGATTCCAAGTTCAGCGTCGTGCCGCTGAGCAACAACATTAATACCACGCCCGACAAAACTCCAGGCACAGCGCTGACCGAAATAATCGCCAATCGCGGCGATTCAAAATACGCCGTCAACAAAATCAAAATAACAAACACGGCAATGCCCAAACCGACCCCAAGCCCCGTAAACATTTCAATCATCGGCGGCAACTGGCCGCGCGTGATAACACGCACACCACGAGGAGGCGCGCCGGCAGCCTTAATCGCAGCATCAACTTGTCGTGATGCACGCCCCATGTCTTCCCCTTCGACATTGGCCGTAATACTGACATAACGTTGCGATGCAATGCGGTCGATCTGTTCCATCATCGTGGTCTCACGAACGTTGGCCACATCTCGAATCATCAAGTTCACCGAATTCGTGACCCGCTCGATCGGCAAAGTCTCAACCTGATCTTTCGACGTCATTTGCTGCGTCGGCACAAGCACTTCCACTTGATAGTCAAAGCCGGTTTTAGGGTTTTGCCAATAGTTCAACGCAATAAAACGGCTCGACGAAGTCGCCACAATGGCGGCATTCCCCACCTGCTGGGCCGTCACGCCCGAAAGCCCCGCCTTTTCGCGATCGATGTCAATTTCAACCGAGGGATAATTAAGCGATTCATAAAATTGCACATCTCGCAGCCACGGAATTTTTTGCATCTCGGCTTTAATTTTCTCGGCGTGACGAATCGCGTCAGGAATCACCGGGCTGGCGACGACAATTTCAATCGGCGTCGGCGAACCAAAGCTCATCACTTCGCTAACAATATCTCCCGGCTCAAAACCGAACGTGCAAGTTTTTGCTCTTTCTTCGGCCACTTCCTGCGGCACGCCATATTCGACCAGCACCTTCGTCAAAAATGGCACGATGCGCTTCGGCAAAATTTCTCGCATTCGCTCTCGAAACGCTTCCAGCTTCACACCACCCCCTTCGCGAAACTTGGCTCGCATCCAGCCGTCATCCGGCCCGCGCATAAAGAGCACAATATTATTCATGCCGAAGTTAGGTGCGATTTGCCCGGCATAACCCAGGCAGATTTCGACATTTTCCGGGCCCACTTCCTCTTGCATCACTTGCAAAATTTTCACGCCCATTTGCCGCGTGATTTCAAAGTTCGAACCCGCGGGCGGACGGTAACGCAGCACGAATTCGCCGGAATCAATTTGCGGAAACAGCTCCGTGCCTAGTTGCATTCCGCCAATCCCCAAAACGAGCGCGCAGCCAAGCAAATACGCAGGCACAATCAAACGCCGCCGAGCCACAATCCAATTCACAACGCCTTCGAAACGCTCTTGAACGCGATCGAATAGTCCTTGCTTCTCCTCGGCATGCTTTTGGTGATGCCCTTCTTGGTGCGGTTTGATTAACCAAACACAGA
>CAZIGP010000389.1:0-5105 GCA_964538425.1 uncultured Pirellulales bacterium
GGGGGTTGAGGAGCGCAGCGACGACACCCCCGGTCATCTAGCGCCCCCTTTTATCAAAGAGAAGATCATTGGCTGCCTGAGCGCCAACCCGAGCCATGCCAACACGCCGATGATGATCGGAAAGAACCATGGATCGCCAACTCGCAGGTGAGTAAGAACGGCGCCGCCGAGATATCCGGTCATCAAAATTGCTCCCAGGAACGAAGTGCGTGGAATCAGGTAGAGAATCGTCACGACGATCTCGACGACAGCAATCGCCGGAAGCAGCGAGAGCGAAATTCCCAACTTGTCCATCATCTCATTCTTGCCGGGAAAATCGAGGAACTTCGGAACCCCGCTGCCTCCGATCATAAACAGACCGACGAGTCCCGTCAGAATCCAGCCAGTGATGCGTTGTGCTTTAGGTGACATGCAGTTTTTTCCTCTCTTGTTTAGGTATGCCAAGGTTTTCCAGCGAGAAGCTCACTCAAGCCTTCTGCCTTCTGCTTTCTGCCTTCTTACGAGCCCCCTTGGTTCATCCAGATGACTTCCCACGTATGGCCATCGGGGTCTTGAAAGCCGTGTTGATACATAAAGCCGTAGTCCTTCGGCTCCTGCGATTTCGAGCCTCCTGAAGCGAGCGCCTTCGACACCAGACAATCGACCGCTTCGCGGCTGTCGCACGACAGGCAGAGCAGCACTTCACAGGTTTTCGTCGCATCGGCAATCTGTTTCGGCGTAAAGTCTTTGAATTTAGCGTGAGTGAGCAGCATCACATAGATCGTGTCGCTAATGACGATGCACGCCGCCGTTTCATCCGTGAATTGCGGATTGTGCTTGTAGCCGAGCGCCTCGTAGAAACGCATCGAGTTCTTCAGGTCTTGAACCGGTAAATTGACAAAAATCGAGGTGGGCATTGAAGGTTCCTTGGAACGGTTCGTGTTTATTTGGGCGGAAATATCCCGCGTTTCATGCAATAGTCGATCGAGGCATTCATAAATCGACAAGCCCCCGAAATTTTTCTTTCAGCCATCCTATCCCCACGCCATCGCCATCCAGCATAAGCAACCGAGGCCGCCGAGCGAATAGCGAGGATAAAGGCCGAAGGCGGTAGTCCCAACAACTTGTCGCCGAGCGATCAGCAAGGATGCAGGCGGAGGGCGGTAGAGTAACTGAGGCTGCCGAACGATGAGTGAGGATGAAAGCCGAAGGCGGTAGCAGAAAAAATGAATCAGCCCCCCGACTTCAACAACTCTGCCGCCGAGTGACAAGCGAGAAATAAAGGCCGAAGGCACTAGATCCCGACACCGCGCGACCAACCCGGATTGTGCGCACTCACCAACCTCCCCACGACAACCTTTACCTTGGAGTTTGCCCGCGCATCCTACGCAGCACGCCGTGAAGTGCTATCTTCACCTCGGTAAATGCGTGGCGCCTCAGGCCGACCCGTTGCCACATGCAGCCGCGACCGGCTGTCGGCCAACGTCGATAAGATACTCAGCAGCACCATCTCGCCTTGAACGCGATTATCGCAATAGTCGCGAAGCACTTGCTCTTTGAGTTGATTCAGCCGCGCGTCAATCTCTTTGGCCAGCGCGGCGGCAGACAACTGCATTTTAGGCTCGGCCTGTTCGCCCGAAGCCAATGCATCGATCTTGCGAATTTCCTCCAGATATTCACCAGGCCGGCGGATGCGACGCCGGCGGAGGTATCCATACAAACTTAGCGCTCCAGCGCTGAAGGCGCCGAAAATGGTGAGAAACTCGCTCATCGCTTCCAGGAAGACGCCCGTCAGCAGCGGTTTGTCGCGATCGAGATAGGCCTGCGCCGCAGGGTGAGCCTGATACGCGCTGGCAAATTTCTGGGGTGATTGTGGCCGCACCCTGCGCACGAAATCAGTCTCGAACACGCCTTGCATCACTCGTTTGACAGTGGTCGCCGGCAAATCGGCCCGTGCTACCAGAATTGTTCGCAGCCCAACGGTCGGGCAATCGCTCGCGGGCGTTAGTGAACTTCCCAAATACATGCCGGCATGAATTACAGTCGATTCAAAAAAGAGTCGATCGACGCTCCCTTCCGCGTCGCTCGCCTGAGGCGATCCCGACATCAAGTACGGTTCAACGTTCGCAAACGGCACCAGTCGGTAGGCTCCCGTATCGAGGATGTTCTGCGCTAGCACGCTGGGAAGCGAAGCCGCCGTGAAGATGACATCAGGCATCGATTGCAAACTCGCGTCGCGCTGCGCCCCTTGCTGCGATTGAATCTCCTGACAAAGCTGTGTCAATTCTTCCTTGCTCATCGGCAAGGCCGTGTAATCCCCTTGTCCCGATGAATCCGTCGGTCGCAGCCGCAAGAATCGCAAAATGTCGCTGGTGAGCATGTAGTCGTTCGTGCCCGGATGCCCAAAATTGACTCGGCAACCTTTGATCATATCGGCGAGTGTCAATCCACGCTCCGCTAGCTCCCGACGCACCAAGATGTGCAAAGGCGCAATATCGAGGCCCGCCAAAATTCGAATATCCTTGCAGTCAGAGATCTCGAGCCCCGACGAGACGAGAGCCAGATCTGCTTGGCCGTTTACAACCTGCCGAATCGAATCTTCAAATCCTTGAGTACAAGCGACATCGACATACAAACCGTGTTTACGCGATTCCGTCGCAAAGCTCTCCGCGATTTGAAACCGTCGCGTCACCGAAGACCCGGCAGCCAAACGCACGTGCACGTCAGCTCGAGGACGCAGCGCCTCGATCGCGGCATAGATTCCCCATCCGATGAAGGCAAGCGCAACGAGCCCTAAAACATAGGCCCGACCTAATTTCAAACCAGCGATTCGAGACATGCCAGCCGTAGTTCGACAAACGATGAAGTGAAATGACCAAGACAACATTGAAATGGCCAAAAAGATTCGCGGCTTATATCGCGCTTTCTGCTACGACTCAATCCTGGTTTGCAAGCATCCAGACTTAGACGCTCCAAGCGACACTGCACCGTGCTAGCATCATTCTGCGACCCCCATCATCTCGAGAATAGTCTTCTGCTGAGCCTCGGCGTTGTTTTTTGTTCGTGGCTGCGTCGCTACTTCGCTGGCAATAAATCACGCCAATTCTCACGGCCAGCCCGCTCAAAAAATATTTCTCCGGTCGCCTGTAACAATCGTTCCGGCAATCCGCTGACTCTCTTGCCGCTGTGACGATCACGCGAGCCGATCTCCGACCTTACTCGAGCAGGGAATTTAGCCATGAAAAAGCATAAAAATTCTGACCGCCATAGTTTCGAATCCTTGGAAGATCGCCGCCTGATGGCGGTGAACGTTCTGCTAACCAAAGCCGGCATCGTGAAACTGACCGGCAACAGCGACAACGACACGGTGGTCGTCAGCGTCGACAAGAAAGGCACAACATCGACTGCCGATGACCGTTTCGTCGTCAAAGTCAATTCATCGAACGCCGGCGGTTCAACCTCGGCCAGCAAAAGCTACAAGCTGTCGAGCGTGGAGAGTATCGAGTTCCACGGCAATGCCGGCAACGACACGTTCAAAAACTTTACCAACATCAAGTCGCTGGCCTATGGCGGCAGCGCAAACGATATTCTGATCGGCGGAACCAACGCCGACAAAATCTACGGCGGCGAAGGAAACGACTACATCGATGGCCGCTTGGGCAACGACAAGCTCTACGGCGACGCTGGCAACGACATCATCGCCGGCGACAAAGGAGACGACCAGATCCGCGCTGGCCTCGGCAACGATTACCTGTACGGCGGCGACGGCCGCGACAGCCTTGACGGTCAGTCGGGCAACGACTGGCTCGACGGCGGCGCTGGCACGGAAGCGAAGATGATCGGCAACAATGGCACCGACTTCTTCCACGACGGCACGCTGAGCTTCCCCGGCGGCGATTACAAAGCTCGTGCAAGCGAAGGCGATCAGGGCTTCAAGGGCCATCCAAACCTGGGCGCCATCGACATGAACTTTGCCGACAACACCGTTCGCTGGCAGAAGCGTTTCGAGACGGCGTTTTCAACCACGCTCCCCGTCATCCCGACATCCGTTCCACCGCAGGATCCGATCCCTGCGGTCGACTTCAACGCCAAGACCTTGGCCTTCGCCCAAAGCATGCTTGGCCAGCGCGTCGGCGGCGGCGGATGCACCGACTTGGTGGCCGGCGGGTTGGCGGCGGCCGGAGCAAAGCCGGGATCGAATTTCGAGCAACTTGGAATGGCCGTTTGGGGTCAACAGGTAACCTTGGCTCAAGCCAAGCCGGGCGACGCGATCCAATTTGCCGCCGGTACCTGGTTCAGGACAGTCTTCCCGAACGGCAGTTGGACGGAGTCATTCATGGATGCGAAGCTAGGCCACGCGGCCATCATCGAGAGCGTCAACGGCACGGTACTGACCCTCTTGGAACAAAACGCACCAGAAGGCAGCCCGGTACGTCGCTCGACACTCGACCTGGCGTCGATCCAAGGAGGCAGCTACCGAATCTTCAAGCCAATCGCTCCGTAAGTCCGATCGGAATGATTGCTACGCGATTACAAGCTCGACCAAGTTAAAAGGCGCCCGGAGCGAAAGCCTCGGGCGCCTTTTTTTGCGCGCATCACATCGCCGGGCGATGCTGGCCGGCAGGGGGAATCTCAGCAGGCACATGCGCCTGCCGCCTACTTGACAAATACTGTACATTTGATACGATACTACGAAGTTCTTTGGCAATCCAAAATATCAACAAGCGGCCATCAATGAGTCCGTGACGATCGCTGCTGCGCAGGCATTTGCCTATTTCCTATCCAGCATCAAGTATCAAGTGCTTTCTACCTGCCTCAGCGTCTCAGCGGATTAATTGGCTCCTGCTCGTCCCGCGCCCCTCGATCCTTTCAATCCGCATCCAGCCAATCGCTAACCGCTGATTGCTTGCTTCCAAAACACTGTCAAAAACCTCCAAAACACTGACACAATTCAGACACAATTCGGAACCAAAAAACCACTTTCCCTCGAGCAAAACCACATTTCCCTTCGAATTATGTCAGTAAACTCCCCCCTCAAAAAACACTGACAGGTTGGCACAAAGCGAGTATCCCATGCCCTCATCAAAACGAAGCTCCATTCCCTTTGCGCCTCCGCGCCTTGGCGT
>CAZIGP010000390.1:0-5103 GCA_964538425.1 uncultured Pirellulales bacterium
CGGTCAACACCTCGGAGCGCTCGAAGATCACATGGTCCTTGCCGCTGTGCCAGGACAAGGCAAGCAGTTGCTTAAACGTCGTGGGCAACGCAAAAAGAAAGAATTTCTTGCCGCGTTGTCGAACATTTTGGCCATTCGCTTCAAAGGCATCGATCCGGAACGAATTCTGAACTGGTTGGATCCGATCTTCGGCTGGGTCTTTAGCACCAAAGCATTCATCTTCTGGCTGATGTGCGTCTCTGCGGCACTTAGCTTGGTCTTAGTCCAATTTGAGGAATTTCAATCGAAATTGCCGTCGTTTCACCAATTCTTTGGGCCCGAGAATTGGATCTACCTCGGCGCTGCGATGGGTGCTACGAAGGTGCTGCATGAATTCGGCCACGGGCTGTCTTGCAAACATTTTGGCGGCGAATGCCACGAAATGGGCGTGATGGAGCTGGTGCTTACACCTTGCTTATACTGCAATGTTTCCGACTCCTGGATGTTGCCGAACAAATGGCACCGCGCATTTATTGGCGCGGCAGGAATGTACGTCGAACTCTTCTTGGCTTCGATTGCCACATTCATTTGGTGGTTCAGTCAGCCAGGATTGCTCAATAACGTTGCCCTCAGCACCATGTTCGTTTGCTCGGTAAGCACGGTGGTGTTCAACGGCAACCCGCTACTGCGATATGATGGCTATTACATTCTTTCGGACCTGATGGAGATTCCCAATCTTCGTCAAAAGGCGACCACCATTCTCAGCCGCAAACTGGGAAGTTGGTGCTTGGGATTGGAAGAACATGAAGACCCTTTCTTGCCTAAGCGAAACCAATTTTGGTTTATGCTCTACTCGGTGGCTGCATCGGTTTATAGTTGGGTAGTGGTGTTTTCAATCTTGTTTTTTCTTTATCAAGTCTTCAAACCCTACCGGCTAGAGGTTTTTGGCCAGATCATCGCGATCATGTCGATTGTCAGTCTGGTGGTTAAACCGTTGTGGAAGGTAGGCAAATTCTTTTATGTGCCGGGGAGGAGCGATCAAGTGAAAAAGCCACGCATGTTTGCCACGGCAGCACTCGTCTTAGCAGTACTAGGGGTAGTGGCATTTTTTCCGTTTCCGTATCGCGTGTTTTGCTCTTTTGAAATTCAGCCGCGTGATACCGAGCATGTGTACGTAGACATTGAAGGCGTGTTAACGAATGTCTCAATCAAACCCGGCGAGCGAGTTTCACCTGGTACGGAATTAGCCCAAATGCGCAGTATCGATTTGGATTTACAAATTGCGGAACTCGAAAGCCAGCGCGGGCAAGAGAATGCGCGATTAGAAAGTTTGCAGAATCAACGTTTTTATGATTCTCGAGCGGCACTCGATATTGGCCGTGTCGAAAAATCGATTGCAACCATTGAAGAACAACTCGCCGAACGACATGAAGACCTACAGAAATTAAAGCTTACAGCAACAACGGAGGGTATTGTCATTCCGCCACCGGCAATACCCAATCGGCCTTCACCAGACGGCCGGTTGCCTAAGTGGCATGGCACACCGCTGCAATCGCGAAATTTGAATAGCACACTGACTCCTGGCACGTTGTTTTGCCAAATTGGCGATCCGACAAAATTCGAAGCCATACTAATTATTGATCAAGCCGACATCGAAATGATCCGCAAGGGGCAGCATGTCGAAATGATGTTGGACGAATTGCCGGGTAACATTCTGGAAGGCAAAATCACGGCCATCTCTCCGGAAGAATTGAAAGTGGCGCCACAGCAATTGAGCAATCAAAAGGGTGGTTCACTCGTCACCAAGACAGATGATTCCGGCATCACGCGCCCCGCCAGCACATCGTATCAAGCTGAAGTGCCCATCGATGACCCCGATAAAATGTTGATCGCTGGGCTTAAAGGTGAAGCACGTATCGAAGCGGGCAAGCGGTCATTAGGTTGGCGCCTTTGGCGGTTCCTTAAGCAGACATTTCACTTCCGGCTGTAAACAAGCAGCAACAGGCAGAGAGGGCACTGGAGAAAGCAAGCCGTGCGAGGCAAACCTTCTCGCTTTAAATTTTAGGCCTCATTTCTTGTTGAATAAGAGCCGTCTTTCTCGCTACTCGCCCAGCACGTCGCTCAGTACATCTTCCGAGACATAAATTGGCAGTGGTGGATCGGCGGTGACCGCCACGGCAATAGCATCCGAAGGTCGAGCATCAATCTCCATCAGCTCGCCATCTCGACGGACCCGCAATTGAGCAAAGTAGGTATGTTCTTTCAATTCGGTGATCACAATATCTTGTAATTCGCCACCAAGCGACTCAATGGACTGCACAATCAGATCATGTGTCAGCGGACGAGGCGAGGGGATTTGTTTGACGCGGCGATCGATGCTGGTTGCTTCGCACAATCCAATCAAAATAGGAAATGTGCGATCGCCTTCGACTTCACGAAGGTAAATAACTTGCTGGTCGTTGATTTCGCTAATGATGATTCGCGATAACTCCATCTGCACAGGCATGGGAGTTCCTTTTGCTGAACTAGCTGTTGTTGACGAAAGATATTCGATGTTGTTTTGCTAGCATCGATTATAGATTGTTTTGCGGTTGTCTTGCCAGTCAATGACAGCATGGGAGGCAAGCTTGCAGCCCTTTAATGTGGGACGAAATTGCCATAATTATGCTTATTTGGGCTTCAATTTCTTTCTAGATCTTCTTTTGTCTGTATTTTTACCGGTCCTCTGGCACAAGCGACTTTTCATTGTCGCTGCTACAGCCATCCAGCCGATACAACCCAGAGACCCCGCAGCGCCGCTGCGCGCTGCTAGCATGCGCGAAAGCAGAGAAACTAGCGAAAGGATTCGCTAAAACTGCCTGTCTTCGCGTGGGGTTACGGACCAAGACTGTCCGTTGTCGCCAATCTGGGTTGAATCAATTATGCGATTTCTGTCGCGTCGTGCTTTTGTGGCGGTAGGTGTCTCTGCCTTGGCAAGCAGTTGGCTGCCGGGGCAATTATCAGCAGACCCTGTGACAATCAAATCGGTTGCTGTCCCGTCGGCAACAAAGCCCGCGGACGATGCCTTCCGAACCTTTGATTCGAAGCAAAACAAACCGACTGAATTGGCCCCCGTTGTAACGGCCGTTGCAATTAACACCGACGGAACGCTGTTGGCAACCGGCGGCGACGACCATCTGATCAACTTGTGGCAAATCGACGATGGCAAGCTGGCGCATCAGCTTCGTGCCCATGCCGATTGGGTTCGCTGCGTGGTATTCAGCTCTAACGGTAAAACATTGGCTTCAGCCGGCGACGATCGTGTTATTCGCTTGTGGAACACCGAGACCGGCGAGTTGATTCGCACATTTGGCAAGCACGAAGCCGCGATTTACGCATTGCAATTTCATCCCGACGGAAAAACGATCATTGCCGCAGGGTTTGAAAAACGCTTGCGACTTTACGATACGCAAACCGGAGAGCTCGTGCGACAATTCGATTGCGAATGTAACGATATTCGTGCCGTGGCATTTTCCGCCGATGGCGGTCGTTTAGCCGGTGGCGGGCGCGACGGCCAAATTCGAATTTGGAATACGTCCAATGGCGTCGTTGAACAGCATTGGACTGCCCACGGTCAAAGAATTCGCACTTTGGCGATCTCGTCCGACGCGTCTCGCTTGGCATCGGCGGGCGAAGATCGCCGTGTGAAAATTTGGGAAGTGGCCACAGGCCAAGAACAGTTCACCGTCGACAATGGCGGCGGTAAGGTATTGGCATTGTGCTTCTGTGGACCGACTCGTTTGGCAATCGGTGGTAGTGACAATCTGGTGCATGTCTGGGATTTGACAACACAGGGTTTCATTGCCAACTTCGTCGGTCACACCGGTTCGATCGCCGCGTTGGCTTGCGACCCGCAGGCAAAACTGCTGGTTTCAGGCAGCTTCGATACCACAATCCGCTTGTGGCAACTCGATGAAGCCAACGATGCCAGAGCGGAACGTTTGAATGAAGGGATTCGTTCGAGATAGGGGGCGGTGCTTATGTGCCTGAGTGTCTAGGTGTCTCAGTGGTGGTGAGTAGCGATCTCACCAGATGTACAGAAACCTAGTCTCCCAGACACACAACCAGCAACATGGAGGTTGCGTCGTGGGAATTTTGCGAAACTTTGCCCGTTTGCGTCGGTTCGTCTTTGGTTCGCGTGAGTTGCGAATTGACGATCCTCATTGCACGGCCAGAGATCTGCACGCTTGTGGATTTGAAAAGCTCGAAGACCGCAAGCTGATGGCGGCTGACCTTCATTTGGGCGCGGTGTACTTTGAAGGTGATACCGGCGACGATAACGAACCAGACACGATCCAGGTGACTTTCAAAGGCGGCGCACCCGGAACGAAGATGACGCAGGTCATCATCGACGGCGATAAAAACGGCGACGGCAAGTATTCGGCTGGCGAAATTTTCTTCGACACCGCTGCCGGAGGCCTAGGTGAATTCAGCAATGCGCCATTAAAAATCGTTTCATCGCAAGGTTTCACGGTACTGAATTTCCAAGTGATCGATGGTGGGCAAAAAGTAGTCTTCAACCTTGAAGGCTTCGAGGCCGGCGAGAAATTGGTGTTTTCCGTCGACGTCGATGAAGTGCAATTCGTCGATGAAGGCAGTGGTGAAATCGATGCCAATGCCATTGTCGAAGGCGCTGAATTCCAACGTACAATTCTTACTGGCACGTTCAAAGCGCCGCACTATTTCGACATTCAAGGCAGTGGGCGTTTCTTTGACGCCTACGACCAGCGTTTCACCGAAGCCGCAACGAAAGCTGGCAGCGTATTGGATTTGCCCCCCGATTCGTATATCCCGCCTTCAACGGAAAATAGTACCAACCGTACTGCCGGCGCCGTGCTTACTCTAACCCAAGTGCCGCTGCCAATTACGATCGCAGGTAACGTATTCCACGACCGCGACCTCGACAACAACCGTGAAGCCGGTGAAGAAGGCATCGGCGGAGTGAAACTGACGCTCCTCATTTGGAATGGCAACAGTTGGGAATCAACTGGCAAAACAACCACCACCGACAACCAAGGCAAGTACAAATTCGACGGTTTGCTCCCTGGCAAGTACCGCGTTGCCGAAACTCAACCCACTGGCTGG
>CAZIGP010000391.1:0-5096 GCA_964538425.1 uncultured Pirellulales bacterium
GTCGGCATGGCAACGAGCATTCCGCCACACAATCTCAGCGAAGTATGTGATGCGCTGGTGCGAGTGATCGACGAACCCGACGTGTCGATCGACGAATTACTCGAGATTTGTCCTGGCCCCGATTTTCCCACGGGCGGCATCATCATGGGCCGCACAGGCATTCGCAAAGCCTATCATACCGGCCGTGGCACGATTACCTTGCGCGCCAGGGCCAGAATTGAAGAATTTGGCAAAGGCCGGCATCGTATTGTTGTGAATGAAGTGCCGTATCAAGCCGCACGCGATACGGTGGAAGAAAAGATTGCTGCTTTGATCGCGGAAGACCGGATTAAAGGAATTTCAGCCGGCCGTAACGAAAGCGATTTGAAAGAGCCCGTTCGATTGGTGTACGAATTGAAACGCGACGCCGATCCCGAAGTAGTGCTCAATCAGCTTTATCAATTTTCACCGCTGCAAGATACTGTCTCGGTAATCTTCCTGGCGCTCGTCGATGGCAAGCCTCGCGTGCTGTCATTCAAAGAGATGCTGGTAGAGTTCGTCCGCCATCGGGCGGCAGTGATTCGCCGGCGCACTCAATTCTTGGTTGCCAAAGCGCGACAGCGAAAACACACCGTCGAAGGTTTGTTGCTGGCTTTCGCCAATATCGATGAGATTATTCGCATCATCCGCTCCTCCGCAACTCAAGCCGAAGCAAAGGCAAGGTTGATGGGCGTCGAAGCTCCTGCATCGATGATGCAGCGAGCCTTGGGCGATTCTGGTTTCGCAGCGTTCCAGCAAGAACGAGGTGCACGAGACACTTACACGCTGACCGCCGTGCAAGCCGAAGCCATTTTGAAGATGACACTCGGCCAATTGGTAAATCTCGAGCAAGAAAAGCTCAGTGGTGAATACAACAAGTTGCTGGAAGAAATTGCCGAATATCAACGGATTTTGTCGGACGAGAAAAACATTTTGGCGATTGTTCGTAGTGATTGCTTGGAATTGAAACGCAAGCACGGCGACGAGCGACGCACCGAAATCAGCGGCGAAGAGATCGGCCAGATTAACCTGGAAGACCTCATTACCGAAGAAACAATGGTCGTCTCGATCAGCCATACTGGTTACATCAAACGCACGCCGGTAACGACTTATCGTGCGCAGCGCCGCGGCGGCAAAGGAATCGCCGGCGCAAAGACCGAAGACGAAGATCCCATCGAGCATCTTTTCGTTGCCAGTACGCACGATTATCTGCTGTTCTTTACGAACCACGGCAAGATTTATTGGCAAAAGGTCTACGACCTGCCTCAACTTAGTCGCGAAAGCCGTGGTCGTGCGGTAGTCAATTTGCTGAACTTGGCCGAAGGCGAGAAGATTGCCAGTTGCATTACAATTCGTGATTTTTCGCTGCCAGATCATTACCTGGCAATGGTCACGCGCAACGGCTTAGTAAAGAAGACTTCACTCGAAGCCTACAGCCGACCAAAACGCGGCGGCATCATTGCAATCAATTTGCGTGAAGGCGATGAGTTAATTGGCGTAGTGCTCACGAAAGCAGGCGATGAACTTGTCATTTCATCTGCCAAAGGGCAAGCGGTTCGATTCCGGCAATCCGATGCCCGGCCTATGGGAAGAAATTCTACCGGTGTACGTGGCATTCGACTTCGCGCTGGCGACAGTGCCGTGGGCATGGTAGTCGCCGATCCAAATGCCATGCTGCTCACCGCTTGCGAACATGGTTTCGGAAAACGTACGCCATTCGGTCCAAATAGCGAGGAAGGTCCCGAAATTGCCGATTCTGAATTGGAGAACGAAGAAGTGGAATCGTCCTCCGTTGCCGCTGATGAAGCTTCTGATTCCGCTGCCGAAAGTGAAGGCGAAGAATCTGAATCGTCGTCGGCACGCTATCCTACCAAAAAACGTGGTGGCCTAGGCGTTCGCGACATTCGCACAGAACGAAATGGTCCTGTCGTTGGTATTGTTTGTGTGTATGACGACGACGAACTATTAATGATGACTGCGCGCGGCAAAATTCAGCGAGTAGCCGTCAAAGAAATTCGAGTGACCGGCCGTAACACGCAGGGCGTAAAAATCATGAGCCTTGACGAAGAAGATGCCTTGGCAGCGATTGCCCGGGTGCCACCCGAAGAACGCGCTGAAGAAGAAACACCCTCTGTGCAGTAGTTTTGCAGCAATTTGACGTATTCTTTTGCTGTAAGCAAAATAAAATTAATAGCAGAATATATAGCCGCGGATTCCCTGGATGAATGGATCGAATACAGCTCTCAAACTACGAGAGCTGATTACATTTGATCTAGAAGCATCTCGGTGGTCTGCGGTTTTTTATCACCATTTAGAAAAAATTCATTATGCGCATCGCAGTTATTGGCACGGGTTATGTTGGCTTAGTCACAGGCACTTGTTTGGCGGAAAGTGGCAACGAAATTACATGCGTAGATATTGATCAACGGAAAATTGAACGCTTAAGAAAAGGTGAATTACCGATTTATGAGCCCGGTTTAAGCGAGCTCGTCTCCCGCAATGTAGAAGCCGAACGGCTATCGTTCACCACCGATACAGCCGCTGCAGTTGCACCTGCCAAATTGATTTTTCTTGCTGTAGGCACGCCACCGTCGGATGATGGCTCGGCCGATCTATCTGCCCTTTGGAAAGTGATCGAGACAATCACCCCGCACTTGCGAAAAGATGCAATTGTCATCACGAAAAGTACCGTGCCCGTTGGAACCGCAGCAGCCGTTGCGGCGCGGCTCAAAGAGCTGACAGGTCGTGAATGCGATGTGGCAAGCAACCCTGAATTTTTAAAAGAAGGCGCCGCGCTCGATGATTTTCAAAAACCAGATCGTGTCGTCGTTGGTGTACGGCGTCCCGAAGTAGGCGAAGTATTGCGTGAATTGTACGCACCGTTTTTGCGCACAGAAAAACCGTTTTTGGTAATGTCGCCGGAAAGTTCCGAAATGACCAAGTACGTGGCCAATGCACTCTTAGCCACGAAAATCAGCTTCATCAACGAAATGGCCAATCTTTGCGAGCAAATGCGGGCAGATATTGACGATGTCCGCCGCGGCATCGGCCATGATCAACGCATTGGTTTTGCCTTCTTGTTTCCCGGCGCTGGCTATGGCGGAAGTTGCTTTCCTAAAGATGTATTGGCTCTTTCTTCAATGGCCAAACAACACGGCGTTCCGCCGCAAATTCTTGACGCTGTCCACGAAGTCAATAATCGCCAAAAGACCGTGCTCGGCGAAAAAATTGTCAAATACTTTGGCGGCAATTTAAAAGGCAAAACCATTGCGATTTGGGGCTTGGCATTTAAACCGCGCACCGACGATATTCGAGATGCACCATCCTTGGTGTTGATCGATCGATTGCTGGAATTAGGAGCAATCTTAAAGGTGCATGACCCCGAAGCGATGGAAAATGTAAAAGCTCTGTACGGCGACAAGTTGAACTATACCGAACTGCCGATGGAAACTCTCGAAGGAGCCGACGCTTTGGCAATCGTCACAGAGTGGGGTGAGTTTCGAAACCCGGAATTCGACGAAATGCGTTCGTTAATGAAATCACCCGTGATTTTCGACGGCCGCAATCTCTATAAACCCGCACACATGAAAGCATACGGGTTTGTCTACCATTGCATCGGAAAAAACGTGGTAAAGTAAATTACTCTTTGGCAAAAACGGGTGCAGAAATGCTATCGTTGCTGCTGGCAATCGCCCTTGGTAGATTTGCCTGGTTTCTGTATCCTTCGCACTGATTTTGCCTCATTCTCGCGCTAGCAATCCGTAGCCATGGAAGGCTTCCGGAGCAGCGTGTTTCGAGGAGTCGCAAGGATGCGCAAAAGAGTGGTCGTTACCGGAATCGGTTGTGTTACGCCGCTGGGTTCCAGCGTGCGGGAAGTTTGGAGCCGTCTAACCGAAGGCAATTCGGGTGTCAGTCGGCTGACATTATTCGATGCCAGCCGGTTTCCTGTTCAAATCGCAGCCGAAGTGAAAGATTGGAGTATCGCTGAAGTAGGTGAAGATCCTGCGCGTTGGCAGCATCAGCAGCGGCAAACGCTTTTTGCGGTAGCATCCGGAATCAAAGCCGTGCACGATGCCGGTTTGAGCGGTAACGGTCAAATATTCGATCCGCTTCGCTTTGGCGTCTATCTGGGTTGCGGCGAAACCTATCAAGATTGGAATCAATTCGCCCAAATGATGGCAGGTTCAATTGACGGCGAAGAATTCAAACCAGAAAAGTTCACCGAACAAGCAATTCGCCTCTGGCAACCGGAAGATGAGCTGGAATTGGAACTCAACATGCCCGCTGCGCACTTGGCGGCGAGGTTCAACGCCCAAGGGCCAAATGCCAACTGCATTGCAGCGTGTGCCTCCAGCACCACAGCCATCGGCGAATCGGCCGAGATGATTCGCAACGGTGAAGTCGATATCATGCTTGCCGGTGGAGCCCATAGCATGATCCATCCCTTCGGAATCAGCGGCTTTCATCGGCTCAGCGCGCTTTCCCAGCGGAACGATGATCCCTCTCACGCGGTGCGGCCATTCGATCGCGATCGAGACGGCTTTGTCGTCGGCGAAGGTGCCGCGATGGTGGTGCTCGAATCGCTCGAACATGCCGAAGCTCGTGGGGCCGAAATCCTCGCCGAACTCACCGGTTACGGCACTGCACAAGACGCATTCCGTATTACCGACGTACATCCCGAAGGGCGAGGCGCTGCTAGTTGCATGGCGCTAGCCCTCAAAGATGCCGGCGTGAACCCTGAAGACATCAGCTATGTGAACGCCCACGGCACGGGAACAATCCTCAACGACAAGGTCGAAACCTTGGCCATCAAGCGGGTCTTTGGCGACGATGCTTACCATGTGCCAATTTCCAGCACCAAAAGCATGCTCGGCCACTTCACGACAGCCGGCGGGGCTATTGAATTGGTTGTGAGCGTCATGGCCATTCGCACTGGCGTGTTACCGCCCACCATCAACTACGAAACGGCCGATCCCGACTGCGATCTCGACTATGTCCCCAATGTGGCTCGGGAAAGAAGCTGCCGCCACGTACTAAGCAATAGCTTCGGCTTTGGCGGTCAAAATGCGGCCTTAGTC
>CAZIGP010000392.1:0-1245 GCA_964538425.1 uncultured Pirellulales bacterium
TATTTTTAAGGAAGTAGCTGCGCCTTGCCATTGGTAGCTTGGCATTGCCACACAAAAGGTCTAAACAGAGACCCTTCTGTGCCGGCCTGTGTTTGATTTCTGCCCATTGATTCATGCCTAATTTTTTCACTCACTTTCTTCGCTCGATTCCGCTGCCTCGCGGCCCGCAGTGGTATTTGGTGCTTTATCGTTGGCTGCTCGTGGTGGCAGGCATTTACACGATTATTTCGACTTGGCATGTTTGGCAATTCCGCACCAGTGCAGAGTTTGAATTTTCGCCGATGCTGCCTGTCTGGGGTGGAATGCCGCAATTTGATTTCGGCTATCCGCTAATTAGCACGCTGCTTTTAATTCTTATTTTGCCGCGCACCGGCATGACGCTGCTTAGTGTCATGCTTGTGTTCAGCGTGCTTTGCGATCAGATGCGCATGCAGCCACATTATCAAATTGTGTTTTTGCTGTGGGGCACATTGCCTGGCATTAATGCTCAATTTTTCGGCCGCATCAGTTTAATCTCGCTCTGGTTTTGGGTGGGTTTTCACAAAATGTTGATCGACTTTATCAAGCCGCATGGGATGGCCGGCTTTATCAGCGACATTATTCCCGGCGACTTGGCGAGGTTTTTTCCACGCGAACATTATCCGTGGAACACGCCAGAACTTGGCAATGTGGTGGGCTGGACGATTGGTATTACGGAAGCTTCGCTGGCGATTTTGTGCATCGTGCCGCGCGCCCGGTGGGCTGCGGCGATTATCGCTCTGGGGCTTCATATTGGAATTATTGTGTGGAACTGTCTCGGTCCGTGGTGCAATTTGCTTGGTTTTAACGGAGTGCTAGCGCTCGCCGGATTTGCCATGATCTTGCCATGGCGCGATTGGCCGTGGGTCTCGTGGCGCGAGTGCAATTGGCCAATGCGCATCGCAACGATTTTGCTATTGGTTTACCCGGCAACGCATTACATCAATTGGGTACCAGGCTATTTGTCATATTGCATTTATGTGCCGAACACCCCCTATGCGATGTTGCATCGGCCCGGCGAAGATCCCAAGTTTGTGCCGATGTTACCCGTGCATGAAATCAATTTTCCATTGCCTCCTGGCCATTCATTTGCTGAACAATGGTTTGAGAAAATCCGCAAGCCTGGCGACGTGTTGATCATTCATGATCCACGTCCGTGGGCCGAATCACACGGCTTAAACGGCATCCAACTTACGGATCTCGGTGTTTTTCCTCGCGGCGATCACT
>CAZIGP010000392.1:1255-5088 GCA_964538425.1 uncultured Pirellulales bacterium
CAAGAATTCAGAAGGCGGCACCCTAAACGGCGAAAAGCAAGGCCTCTGGACCACTTGGCACCCGAACGGCAAAGTGGCCAGTCAAGGCGTGATGGCTAGCGATGTCGAACAGGGGCGCTGGATGCGATGGTACGACAACGGTAATAAGGCCAGCGAAGGTAATTACGAGGCAGGTGTCGAGGAAGGACGCTGGACATACTGGTATCGCGATGGCCGTAAAGAAGCCGAAGGCAATTACAAAAATGGCCAACAAGACGGCACATGGCTCACATGGACGCCTGAAAGCAAAGAAGAAAAATTCGAATTTCGCAATGGTCAATTACTGCTGCCTGAAACCAGCAGTAAATAAATCAAGCGACTTCTGATCGGCGCTTAAAATATAAAAGCCGAAATTTCGCTGCGGCGCTTCAAAATCTATGCAGCCTTACGAAGCGCTGGACGCGAAACAGTTGCCGACGTTTTTACCGTTCTCCGTGTCGCGCGTAACATTTCGCCGATGGCTAAGCGAATTGTTTCTTCGACCGCTTGTTCTCGAATGGCAGCGGCTATCATGTTTTGGCAACCCGTGCGGCGGCAGACCAAGGTCATCTCGGCATCGATGACTCGGGCCGATCGAGCACGGATGTATCCGCGTGCTTCCGGCAAGCTCATGAAGGAAATAGAATCTCCCAACCGGCTGGCCACTTCGATTTGGCAACGCCGTGCCACTTCAACAGCCCAATTGGAAATCTGTCGAGAATGATTAGGACGAAATATACGAGTCCAAAGCGACATGACGGTTTTCCTTTCCACATGGCAAGGCGGGGTGGTCTGCGGCAGGAGGTTCAGTAGCGGGAAGGTCAGCGGGCTGCGACATAGGCCTCGGACGCGCAATCGACGTGGCCAAGCTTCGCAGCCAATCGATCAGCGAGTCGGTAATTTGGCACATTAGAAAGTCCGCCAAGGTTTGGCGGCAAAATCTGGTAAAACACGCCGGTCGCAAATACCGCATGGTATCCATCAACAGCATCGTGCTTTACAGCAAAGAACTTTGAATCATCACGCTCCAATCAGCACAAATTAAAGATGGGTAAAGGCACTGGCACGCGGCGAACCCTGAAGGGGCTCAAGTTGTCTGCCGGAATAGTCGATTTTCTCCTCAGTTGTCTTACGACACATACGGCTTGACCGGCCGTCAGGGTTTTCCTAAGTTACCTGTTTGTCAGGCTTTGGGTTCACCACCCAATGCTGGCAACCTTCTGCTTTGTTACGGCGCCGTCGCCAAGTGGCTAAGGCAGCGGATTGCAAATCCGCCACCGTGAGTTCGACTCTCACCGGCGCCTCTCGCACCAAATCAGCCGTACTCGGGGTTAAAATTCTCGAGGACGGCTGTTTTTGTTTCTATCCGCCCCGGCCAGGTTAGCCGGAGTAACACGAAGTTTGGCTGCTGCGGGCTGGCAGGCAGGGTTTCAATTACGAGCGATCGCAAAGCTATCATCTGGTTTAATAGCCATTTATATTGGGAGTGTCGCGGAGAGGCGTTACAGGAACGGGTTTCTTTTCTCACGGAACACCCGCGCTATGAACACAATATTGATGAGCGTTTGCCGCCGTCTGCTATTCGGTGTGATTGGTTTGATTGTTGTCTTGGCAATCGCTTTTGCCTTTGAGCTTTCGCTGCTCGCTGCAGTTACGCCAGAAGAAGGCCAAAAGCTAAAGCGTGTTGATGCTTTGCTCAAAGCGGCCGAGGCGCAAACTCGAGCCAAAAAATTTCCGCAGGCCGAAGAGGCCATCGGTGAGGCCAAAAAACTGATGGCCGATCTAGAAAAAGTTCCTGAGTTTGCCAATCCACTGATGGGCTATAAAAAGCGATTGGATCGTCTGCAATCGCAAGCTCCAATGAGCGCGGCGAAACCTGCACCACAACAGAGTCCAAATCGTCCCGCAGAAGGAGGTGATGGACTGCCTGGCAGCAATCTAAGTTTCATCAAACATATCGCACCGATTTTGGTTTCGAAATGTGGCCGTTGCCATGTAAACGATCGCAAAGGCAATTTTAACATGGCCACTTATGAACTTCTCAAAAAAGGCATGCAGGATGGATTGGTTATCATGCCTGGCAAAGGTAGTGGCAGCCGGCTGGTTGAAGTGATTGAGTCGGGCGATATGCCACGAGGCAACGGAAACAAAGTAAGCAAGCCAGAGCTAGATGCCATTACCAAATGGATCGACGAGGGAGCAAAATTCGATGGAAAGGCTGGAAATACTCCGCTAGTGCGATTGGTTTCGTCTTCGGTCGCGAATGCCGCGAACATGGTCGAACCCGAAGCATTAAAAGCCGTTCCTGCTACGGGCAAAGAAACGGTGTCGTTCTCCAAAGATATTGCGCCGGTACTACTATCGACTTGTGTGGAATGTCACACTGCTGCGCAACAGCAGGGACAATTCTGCATGGACAATTTCAATTTGTTAATCAAAGGTGGGCAATGCGGTAATCCATGGGTACCTGCCGATGCAGCGGAAAGCTTGCTCGTGAAGAAGCTTAAGGGCATGGTTGGCCAGCGAATGCCGCTCAATCGCGACCCACTGCCGAACGACACAATCGCCAAGTTCGAAAAATGGATTGCCGAAGGAGCTAAATACGACGGCAGCGATCCAAGCCAAGCGACTCCGGTTTTGGTTCGCATGACTCGTATCAAAACGCTAACTCATGAACAACTTGCTAAAGAACGAACGGAATCGTCGCAAGAAAAATGGCGATTGGCCAGCCCGAGCGGTACTCCAATCGTTCGCAAAACGAAAAGCTTTTTATTGATCGGGCGGGTGAATGAAGCCGTGTTGGACGAAGTGGCAACTGTTGCCGAAGCGCAAGCCATTAATGTCGCAAGAATATTTCGCGCCCCGCTCGATAAGCCGCTGGTTAAAGGCGGCATTACTCTGTTTGTATTTTCCGGACGATATGATTACAGCGAGTTCGGCCGCATGGTGGAGGAGCGTCAATTGCCTCCTGAATGGCGAGGCCATTTCGGCATGGATAGCACGGATATCTTTGGCGTCTTCGTCATGCCGGAAGCAGACGGTAGTAGCGATTACACTTTGGCCGGAGTAGTTGGCCAACAAGTGGCAGCAGCTTATGTCGGCAGCTTGAGCAACTCGCCAAGTTGGTTTGCAGACGGTTGTGGGCATACTTATGCCGCTCGAATCGATCCGAAAGCCACTCGAGTCAATCAATGGAATAATCGGTTGGTACAAGTAGCTGCAAATAACCGGGCCGATTTACTTCTAGGCCGCGGTCTATCGCCCGAAGATGCTGAAGCGGCGGCATACGGTTTTGTTAAATCGCTGATGAATAATTCCAGTAAATTCAACGCGCTACTAACAGCATTGCGCAATGGCGAAGAATTTAATCGAGCATTTGCACACAACATTGGCCCACCTAAAGCGGTGTTAGAAGCGTGGGCGAAATCAGTAAAGTAATTGCGGGATCGCTCGAATGTAATTCATTCAGTGCAATGTCAATTCGACAAGTTGCTTACTGTTTTCGATGACGTCATTCTGGCTGCCGGAACGGAAGCCTTCTAAATCAAGCGTTACGTATTTAAAGCCAAGTTCTTTCAGTTCGCTCGTCAGGCGATTGCGTATTTCTAATTTAGCAAGTTCCGGAATAGCATCGATGGGCACTTCCAAGCGGGCCAAGTCGCCGCGGTGGTAACGCACTCGAACGGTTCGTAAGCCAAGTGAGCGTAGCAATTGTTCGGCGCGGTCGATCATTCGCAGCCGCTCAGGCGTCACTTCTTCGCCATAAGCAACCCGGCTCGAAAGACATGGCGAGGCAGGTTTATCCCAGATAGGCA
>CAZIGP010000393.1:0-3348 GCA_964538425.1 uncultured Pirellulales bacterium
CCGTCTTGCCGTCGCGGGGTACCGGAGGCGTCGCCACGAATTTACTATGCGCAGGATTGGCGCCGGTATAACCGTAGACCTGAAGATAGCTGAACAGCGACCGCAGCACGGTCAACTTGCGCGCCACCGTCGAATTGGCCAAACCTTGTTCTTGCAGCCGCTCGCGCCACGCGGCAACATCCTCGGGGCGTATCTCCAGCAGCCCTTCGGGGTGGTCACGACGAATGCTGGCAAACTTGAGAAACTGATCAAGGTCGCGGCGGTAGTTCGTACGGGTTGCCTTCGATGGCGTTCGTAGAAGCCAGGCATTGATGGCTTGCGAGACGGCCTCGCGAAGTGAAACGCCTGGCAATTCGGCAGGACTAGCAAAGGCCGGCGCAGGCGCCAGCAATTTGGTGCGTGGTGGTTGCTGTTGGTTCTCGTCGTCGTTCATCCCCCTGCTTCAAGAATTTATGCTTCGGAAAAGTCACTTTAGTTGAAGCATGGCACAGATCGAGAGGGGGACGCCAGCGGTGATCTTTACATCGCCGCTGGCGATCAATCTTGCCACGTCCCAATAGAAATGAACAATGGAGAAACTTCGCCGTCGTTTTATTCGGAGGTCTGATATGGCTCGTGCTACCCAAGCTGTTGCGACAACCCAACGGTTGGTTTACCAATTCAAGATCACGCTCGAAGACATCAAACCGCCGATCTGGCGGCGCATTCAGGTTCCCGACGGCACGCTGGACGATCTGCACGCGCAAATTCAGGCCGCCATGGGCTGGACCAACTCGCACTTGCACGACTTCGACATCAACGGCAAGCGTTACGGCGACCCGGAACTCCTGGACGATGGCTGGGGCGACAACGATTTCATCGACTCGACGGATGTTTCCCTGAGCGCGCTATTGGCAAAGAAACGCCGTTCGTTTCGGTTCTACTATACGTACGACTTCGGTGATGGCTGGCGGCACGAAATCGTTTACGAAGGCGCATTACCTGCCGAAACCGATGAAAAGTATCCCCGCTGCCTTGAAGGCGCCCGCGCGTGCCCGCCCGAGGACGTGGGCGGTCCGTGGGGTTACGAAGAGTTCGTCGCGGCGATTAAGGACCGCAAGCATGAGCGACATGCAGAGTTTAAGCAATGGTTCAGCGGAAGATTTGATCCGGAGAAATTCGATGCGGCCGACACCACCAAACACATGCGCCGGTATGCCTGACAGTCGCAACGATTCCAGATGCTGTTGCCTACCCTACCGCGCAGCGGTTTAGTTCAACGTCCTTTATGATGCACGAAGTCGAGGGAAGGGCGCAAGGAATCCGCCTCTCTAATCGATTTGGCGATACTTGACATTTATGTAAAGCCAAGCCATAATGTCTATATGGAGAATTTACTTCCCGGCTTTACGGAGGATGGCCTGTTGCCGCCGGGCGACTATACGTTGACACTCGCTCAACTAGCCGACTCGATGTTGGTCCATGGCCCCGAAGAGCCGCAATGTTCTCCGCACTGGGATGTTGCGTGGCGCAGCAAACTCATCGAGAACCTGGGAATCATGGTACGCCAGTTATGGCGGGTCGGAATTTCCGAGATCTTTATCGATGGCTCGTTCGCCGAGGACAAAGATCACCCCAACGACATTGACGGATATTTTGAATGTGGACTGTCGCGGTTAGCTTCCGGCGAACTTGAGCAAGCGCTGAATTTGCTCGATCCAAACAAAGTTTGGACCTGGGAACCGGCCAGCCGCCGACCCTTTCGCGGCTATCCCAAAAAGCAGCTTCCGATGTGGCACATTTACCGCGTGGAATTGTACCCGCATGTGGGCCAGCTCTCGGGTATTCGGGACCGATACGGCAACGAACTGGAGTTTCCCTCAGCTTTTCGGCTATCCAGACGCGACGGTAAGCCACGTGGGATCATCAAAATTGGAGGTGAATCATGATTCGCAACGAAACTGAATATAAGGAGGCCGTCAAACGCATTACGGATGAGCAATCGCGGCTCAAAGAACAGCGCGCTAAACTAGCCGAAACAGACCTGAGCAAAGAAGAAATCAAACGTGTACTCGATCCGCTGCGTTCTTTCCACGAGCAACTGAGAGAAGAAGTGGAAAGCTATGAACGCCTCAAGCGCGGCGAGTTCGAGGAACTTCACAATTTTGAGGGGGTCGGGCGATTGCTGATCGCCCTCAGGATTGCCCAAGGCTTGAGCCAGCGTGACCTAGCCGAGCGTCTCGGGGTCCATGAAACACAAGTTTCGCGTGACGAGCGAAACGAATACCACGGCATCACGGTGGAGCGTGCGAATAAGGTCCTCGAATCCCTTGGTGCCGAAGTGCGTAGTTTGGTCACGTCGATTAGTTCGATGGCGTCAGGCCGGAAACGCGAACGAGTGTCCGCGTAAACGCCTAATCACCAGTCATTCGGCGACGTCAGGAATGAATCGAATCACTTCGTGCGGGTTATGTATCGGACTCACAATTAATTGTTCGGCGGATGGTCGCAGGTTGGAGGTCACAACCAAATTCAACACGAGGCCGAAATTAATGCGCGCCTTTGACTCGCCAATTTCGCCCTGCAAAAAAGCGGCCCTTCCGTAGAACCTGAAGCTGGTTTTTTCGTCGAACACGTTGATTCTTCCTTGCCAAGAACATCTCTAAAACGAATTGGCGCCGGACAAGTCCACCGTGAATGGCAAGCAGTCTATTTCATTCTGATGATGAAATTAATACGCAGATAGGCCGGATTCACTGCCAGCGGAACGGTAATCTGCTGTTGCCCGTTCATCGGTACGTTTCCCACTTTTTCAATGTCCCTTTCTGGAATGCTGATTGAACTTTGTGCAATAGTTCCCGGGCGCTCCACGGCGGCGAGGCATTGGTCTGGTTCCAAAGCATCAATTCACACAAAGCCTCCTCAGCCGACAGCCCGGAGTCGCGCAGTACACAGGCGGCGCGAAACGTTTGGTTATGCCCTCCCTGCCCCGAAATCGCCTGGATCGACCGCAAATACGCGCGCGGACGATGGACGGTGTTTCGCAAAGGTTGTTCGTCAGCGTGGCATTTATCGCCTTCAATCCACTCCGTCGAGAAATACGGCACATCTTCCAGGCAATAGTCTTCTGCGTTTTCCCATTGGTAGATCTTGCCGCTCGTGTGCAATGACGGTGGCGCAACAACGTAGCCTCCTTCGGCGCGTAGATCGATTCGCCGCGACAGCAAACGGACACGGTTGCCAACCATCTCCCCTTCTGGGTAGCGATAATAAAAATGCTCCCCTCCCCCTCCCGTACGCACCATCAGCGGGGAACTTGGAAAGCACTGTTGCCAATAGCGCGCATCCTCAGGGGTATCACAATCGACA
>CAZIGP010000393.1:3358-5075 GCA_964538425.1 uncultured Pirellulales bacterium
ACGATACCGACATTGGCGCTCACGTCGGCAAACCAGCTCCGCAAACGGACCAGGGGAGCACGCTGCATCTGGTATCTGCGCCACGCTTCAATGGCTGGGCGCTTGCCGGCCAGTGGAATCAGGCTCCAACCGCGATCGTAGTATTCTGACACACCGTGAAATACAAAACGTCGCTCTGCAGCGGGCAGTCTCAGGGCGGTCGAAAGATCGTTTGTTGCCGTGGTCGGGGACATCCTCATAGTAGTTGAGGACAATGGTGCCACAACTTTCGGTGTTAAGCAAAAGCGGAATGATCCCAATTCGAATCGAAGCTGCCGCATCTTCGGCCTTCGCTCTGTCGGCAATCTAGCGATTTCTAGGATGGTAGAATGATGATGAAGACGGCTTGAATCGTCTATGTCGACCAAGGCCGATGGATGACGGGCGATGACAGAGTGCGACAGAGTCTTTTTTCGCTGTTGAGTGCATGCTTATCAGCGGCGAATTGTCACTCACTCGCATGTTTCGACGCGCCTCTATTGACAAAAAGAACCCCAGGGTGCGGTGCAACCGACAACCTGGGGCTTGAAGCGAATAACGAGCGACGCAAAACAATGGAGCGGCTAAAACTCCCCTTCCTGATCCGCTTGTCGGCGTTCGCGGAAGGCGCGTTCTTGACGTGTTTGAATCACGTCGTAAGCCGCCGAGAGTAAACGTGCTGCGGGAAGTAAGTCGGCTGCACCGAGATACTCGGTCGATTCCCACTCACTTTCCTCGTCCCGTCGGAACGTGCGGGTGAGTTTCACGCTGAAGTTCAACCGGCCATTGTCGCTGGTGTGTTCAAACACTGCGACCTGCACCGGGAAAAACGTCCGCGAGAAGATCGGTTGCTGCTTCTGCTCGGGGCGGCCACTGGCCGCTTTCGTCGTCGTAGCCATTGTTGTAGCTCCTTCAAGTTAAAAACCGCATCCAAAACATCTGTTACAAAAAACCCTTGCTGGATGCACCGCATAGGGTTTGACCAAGACCGATAGGTCTTCGTCAAACACGCGGTTGAAAAGAGCCAATAGCCCAGAATAGCGCGATTCTGATCCTTAAGCAAATCGCAATTCGTGGCTGAAAAATATAGGCAGTATTAATCTTTTAGCGTAGCGCATTACTTGATTAATCGGCATCGCGACGTTGAGATGGCGATGCTGACGGCGATGTCGACGCCGCTGACTTCGTGGTCTGGCAGACCCACTTTCCCACTCTCAACGGACCCACAATTCCTGTCTTTCCACCGGTCTCTCGGCAGCACCGCTAACGCGCAAAGCCGAACACCGTCTTACGGTCGTGGCACATTGATCACCGCCGCGAGCGCGGATTAGAGCGACGCGATGAACCGACCAGGGTCTTCCAGATACTCGCACGGCAGCGTCTCGTCTAGACAGCGCCCATTGAGCGCGGATAGGAGATGATCGCGGTCGGCGGCGGATAGCGACTTGGGACTCAGCGCATGCAAAGTCCGATGAACCGTTTGCAGTTGTTCACGGGGATTAAACCGCCAGAATGTTCCTCGGGACTGCTATGGTGGATGCTGTAGCCACAGTAAACGATTTTGTGGCGCATCTGACATTGAATGTTCATGCAATAGTCGTTGGACTAGAATAGCATTCGCGATAAAGGCAGTTGATGCTGCGAGCGGCGTCATCCGGCCTGATCGCGCCGGTGACGCACTGATGGGCGATCAGTGTGC
>CAZIGP010000394.1:0-5056 GCA_964538425.1 uncultured Pirellulales bacterium
TCGGACAGGTTCGACCACCCCTAAATCAATTTCCCTCGAACAAAACGACGTTTTTACCCTCGAACCTGTCACACAGACCCCAAATCAAAAAACTGCGACAGGTTCGCACAAAGCGCCATGCCCTCATCAAAACCAAGTTTTCGTCTCCCTCGCGCCTTTGCGCCTTCGCGTGAGTCTATGGATCTCTCCGTGTCTCAGTGCCCCCGTAATAAATCAAACATTTGTATACATAGGAAGCTTGGCGAACCTAGGCCAACACATGGCCCCACGAAGGCGGCGCGCACACCACCCCAATCTTCGCGACCTTCGTGGCGCCACCTCCAATTGTGTTTAAAAATCGAACACCAAACCGCATTCGTCATTCATTCCACATTCCCCACTCCACATTCCACATTTGCATCAGGACTATCCGACGCCTTCAAGCTAATCGCTAACTGCTTCCCGTCTGACACCTTCCTGACACTAAAGCTGACACCCGCCAATGCAAACTCCATTTTCCCTCGAACAAAACCACATTTTTGATTTCATTTCTGTCAGTTTGCCCCTATGTCCAGCAGTACTGACAAAAAGGCACCTGCAAGTGCGAGCAGAGACTCAAGATCTGACAAATCACCCCCCTCCCAATTGTTCCCGCCGTGCTTGCCATGCAAGCATTCCAAGAACTGCTATTTGCCCAAACTGGCAATTTTGGTAATTAGCGCGAGAGCGGATGTTGTTTTGACGCAAATCCGCCGGAAAACAGTCGAGCTGTTCGCGCTGCGAGCAGCGGCAATAAGAAAGCTACCTATTGAATTCTGTCTTAATTTAACCGCAAGGAAGCTGGTTTTATGAAACGCTGGGCAATTCGATTATCGACGCTAACGGCTGTCGTGGCTTTAGGATGGTTCACTGTAGCCTGGGCACAGCGGCAAATGGAGCCAGGCGAAGAAATAGCGCAAGGACCAGATTTTTCTAAGCCGCCGGTAAATGCCAATGCTGCTAGTGCGGCCAATGGCGGAGCAAATAGCACGGCAACCTCTGGCAATGCCAGTGTCGTTACGCCAGCTTCGAACAACGCTCCGGTTGATCCGTTTCAAAGCGCGGCCAATTTAGCAGGACAGCGTTATCGCAATGCCGAGCCGCAGCAGATTCAGCCCGATCCAAATGCTACAGAGCTCGCGACAAGTACTTCGGAGATCGCCTCGAAGCAAGTTTCTCACAACGATTTGCCACCGGCGCAAGATTTGAGCAGCAACAATGCAAACAACATATCCAACACGAACACCGCGGCAGCCACCGCGGATGATCCGACAAAGACCGTGGATCCGTTCGGAATGAATCGTGTCAATGGTTTGCGGAACAACAACTTGCAAAATACGGCAGCCAACGACACCGCAGATCCACGCACAGCGACTTCCCCTGACAGTGCAGCGCAACGTCCCGACAATGCTTTAAATGATCCATTTTCTTCTCAAAGAAGAAACGTGACTGATGTTGCAGTTGGAGCCGCCGCAGTGGTTGGCGCCGCAGAATCAATGAAAAATGCTGCAGCCGGCGCTGATACTGCACCCGGTTTTGGCGGCGGGTCGCCTTCGGCAATCAACTCCAGCCAAGGTTCAAGCCGCTACAACAATGTTGCACCGCCGTCAGAGGATAACTATCGAAATACTCCCACGATGGGCAGCCCTTCCAACACTAATAATTTACGAAGCAACTCGAACGATCCCAGTGCATCAAACGGTTACCCAGGGCAAAATTTTGGCAGTAGCGTAAACACACGCGAAGAAAATATTCTGCCGCCACGCGCATCGCAAAATGCGCTTGCCTCGTCCAGCGATCCATATGGCTCGCCGGCTCGCACTACCCCGGGTGCGATGCCGCTGGGAAGTGAAGTGAACAGCATGTCTTCCGCTGCGTCGGTGAATATGGAAGGCTTTGGTAGGCCTGGTGATAAAAAGCTCGAAGGCGCGCAGACGCCCAGCGTAACAATCCAAAAAATCGCTCCCCCTGAAATTCAGGTCGGCAAACCGGCAAAGTTTGAAATCATTGTCCGTAACACCGGTCCGGTCATGGCGGAGAATGTAGAAGTCATCGAAGCCGTCCCCCAAGGAACGACCCTTGTCAGTACGAATCCACAAACACAAACGGGCCAGCGCGGCGAGATCCTTTGGAAAGTCGGTGAGCTGAAGCCGGCCGAAGAGGCGAAGCTTCAAGTCGAACTGATGCCAGTGGCTGAAGGAGAAATCGGTAGCGTTGCCGTGGTGCAATTCCGCTCGTCGGCTTCAGTGCGAACGATCGCCACAAAACCAGAATTGGCTTTGGAATTGAATTCGCCGAAGCAAGTGATGATTGGCGGCGACATAACGGTAGGCATCAAAATTACCAATCCCGGCACCGGCGCTGCCGAAAAAATTGTGCTGCACGAAGTCGTGCCACCAGGTTTCCAACATCCAGCCGGAGGTGAGTTGGAATTTGACGTAGGAACGCTCAAGCCAGGCGAAAGCCGACAACTTGAGTTGACTCTGCACGCCGTTCAAGCGGGCACTTTCGGCAATACAATCTCGGTAAGCGGTGAAGCAAATTTGCGTGCCGAGCAGACGGCGCAAGTTCAAGTGATTGCACCAGCTTTGGAAGTAGCGATCAATGGTCCCGGCTTACGTTATTTAGAACGACAAGCAAAATATAGCGTCTCGGTGAATAATCCCGGCACCGCTCCTGCAAAAGATGTGGAACTTGTCACGCGTCTACCTAAAGGAATGCAGTTCGTAGATGCTTCCGATAAAGGACACTACGATGCAGGTTCGCATAGCGTCGTTTGGAGCCTTGCTGAATTGCCCGCAGGTCAAGCAGGTAGCGTCACATTGACGACAATGGCCGCTGAACCAGGAGAACAACGCCTGCGTGGCGAAGGTCGCGCCGCAGGTGGATTGAGCCATACCACGGAAGAAACGACGATCGTCGAAGGCGTTGCGGCCGTACTATTCACCGTCGTCGATGTCGACGACCCTGTCGAAGTCAGTGGACAAGCAACGTATGAGATTAAGGTCGTCAATCAAGGCTCAAAAGCAGCCAGCCGTGTGATGATCGGCGCACTATTGCCGCCAGAATTGAAGCCCGTGAGTGCCGAAGGTCCGGCTCAACATCGTATTGATGGCCAACGAGTAATCTTTGAAGCGATGCCTCGCCTAGCGCCCAAGGCCGACATTACTTATCGTATTGTCGCTCAAGCCGTCTCGCCGGGAGATTCACGCATCAAAGTACAAGTACAAACCGATGATATGAACGAACCGGTGACCAAAGAAGAAAGCACCAGAGTTTATAAGGATTGATAAACAGAAAAGGCGAAGCCAAAAAGCAAAGCCTATTGATCTGCTTATTCCTTATTCCACGACCGTTGCCGTATTATTAAATGAGTAAAACGTGCTAAACGGAATCACCGCGTACAGACCTCGAGTAAAGTACAGATTGATAAAGTCGTCCGCGATCAGGATGGGAGATTTAGGCACCATCACAATGTCGCTGTCGTCGAGCCATATTTCTCCTGCAGGGCAAGGTTGGCGATTGAATAGCATGGTGCTCTGCATGTGAACGACGGTAGCCATCAGCCGCCAATCATCCCCTCGGCGAAAAATCGCAATCTGTCGTAGATTTGCTCCTACCTTCCAGCTTCCCGCCATGCTGACGGCTTGCATCAGCGTCGTAGGGCCTTCCATCGAAAACCGACCCGGAGTATTCACTTCTCCGAATACGTAGAAGTATCGAGGTGCTCTGTCTGTCAGAATCGGAGTTACTTCAATTCCTTCAATCCCCAACTCGTTCTGATAGCGGCAGATAATTTCTTGTTTGAGTTCGTCAAGCGTTAAACCTTGCGCAGGAATGTTGTTCAAACCAGGCAAGTCGATCGTGCCTTGTGGCGTAACGCGTGCGGGACGACCCTGACCACCAACACCAGCACGGTTGTCGACCGCGGCTCGCAAGTCGTCGAGCTGCGTATTAACCTTCAACGGTGTAACCGTAATGGAGGGCAGTTTGTAGTATTTCTTATAAGTGTCTTCAATCTTCGTCCGTAGTTCTTGTACGGTGAGGCCTGCAGCACGCACCTCGCCTAACAAGATGAGAGTAATTGTGCCATCCGGCTGAATCACAAGTTCACGGTTAAGGTTCACGTCAGTGAACGATTCAACCTTAATAATGTCGCCGCAATTTAATCGGTAGGGATCAGGCTGGATATCACGTGTCAACCGATAGACACATTCCAGTCTGTCGTCAACGCGTAATCGATAAACAGGCACATGCGGCAAACGCCAATGGCCGACATATTCGCCTTGCGCATACGCTTGCCAATCGATAGGCCCCATGGCTCTCCAGCGGCGATCACGGCAATCACAACCACATGGACCATTAACGGCACAATCGACACCCATGATGGGGCATGGTGCAGCAGGGCCAAGTGCCTGGCAGAGTTGAAATCTGCTATCCACCCGTCTCGCCTTGGACATTTCCTGCTCCAAGATCGATTGTTGAACGGTGTTGGAAGACGCAGGGCGAACCACCGATTTTTTAGGAAGGTTAAATTCCTCGCTGGCGCTGCCAATCAAATCAGCTAATGACAATAAAGCAATTGCCAGTGCGATCCAGACGAGGATTTTTCTACGACGAAGGCGCGGATTCGATGCGCCGATGGATCGAGTAAGGCTCACAGCCGAAAACTCCGTCACGTTTATTGTCTAAATGGATTACTTATGTCACTGCCACGGCCATTTCCAACCGTTAGCTTTTGTTTCTGGTTTGGCGGCAGTAGCAGGAGTGGAAGCTTTGGAATCGATAGTTGGTTTTGCAGTCGCGGGAATTGGATCTGGCATCATCGAGTTCGATTGAGCAAAGGTCGTAGGATCGACCCAACGTACCGGGTAGGGTGAGTCGCTGCTGCTTTTGCTAGGCTGTGGATTTCCCACAATAGCCGCGGCATTTTGTTGACACAGAGCTGCTTTTTGCTGATCCCCCAAGCGTTCGTTCACGACTGCTAAGTTTCGCCACGTCGTAGGCGAGTTTGATTTGGTCACCGCTTGCTCAAGAG
>CAZIGP010000395.1:0-5049 GCA_964538425.1 uncultured Pirellulales bacterium
ACGCCAATGGGTTTAGGTAGGTTGATTAGCCAACCGATAAATTGTTTCTGTTCGTTTTCCCAATCTATTTCCAAGTGAGATTGTCGCGAGTGTTGAAATTCGTGACAAGTTGCACCGTGCTGACGAACTGCATCAATGAAGCGATCTCGTCGATCGTCGTCAAAAAAGTGCTTACCGTATGGCTCACCAACAAATGCATAATGCCGCATGCCATGGTCGCGTAAATGCTCAAATGCCGCGCGACACACATACTCATTATCGGTGCCAAACTGAGGAATGTCGAATGTTCGACCAGCCCCACGCAAATCGACAAACGGCAAGCCTGTACCGATGACTGCACGGACCATCTTTGTTGTTGAAAGACGAGCCAAAATGCCATCACCTCGCCACTTCTTAAACCAATGGGGCACATCGGCACCAAGTTCGTGTGGTTTAAAATAAATAGACCACGTCCTGTGTTCTTGGTGAAATCGACTAATTCCGCGCAATAAACCACGACCATATGCACGCGAGGTTTCGATAAAGATCGCAACGTGCTTGGCCGGTTTCATAAGCCATTAACCTGACGTAAACCTTGAATCGCCTATTATCAGAAGTCCATAAAAAGAAAGTATAGATGCGATGTATAAAAACCGAATTTTTTTACCAGAAATTAAGTAGCCTAAAGTATAAAATTGTAGAAAAACGTGATTTAAATTTTTGATTATAGTCATACTGTTTCGTGTCGTTCTCATTTCGATTCAAAGTTTACATTCAGGAAGATATTGGTTCTCCTTTGTTAGCATTTATTCGTCATTGGCACTCATGTCTCGAGAATAGAATTTGCTGTTTGATCACACTCCGAGGTTTCTAAATACAACTTATATTTCGATGGCAGATGATGTTGTGCGGGTGCTGTGTAATAGTATCCATCTCAGGTCAACCGCGATTGATTGACATACAAAAAACATCAGTAAAACAACACGTGTAAAGGAGTGTAATACTGGATAAAGAGGAAGAGTCATTTAGACTATATCGATCCAGACGTATGACGAAGCAGTAATTATTGACTGGATTAAAGCTCATGTTGATCACTCGCACTGAGAGCAAGCCGACACTCACGACATTTAAACCTGACTTAGGAGGACGGTGTCATATACTCATGGGCCAAGGTTATGGTGGTAACGCATTGTTGCGTCTTTTGGAAAAGATGCCTGATAAAGTTACCCTTCTAGTTATTTTTACTTTCGAGCCATCTTGTAATGTCGATTGGAATAAACAATTCAATGCATACAGCCTATATCGTTTAAGGCTGTTCGAGAATCAGACGTTAGCAATCAATGCACTCGACCATACGTTGGCCAGTTGCATCATGGGAACGCGACTTTATATTGCGGGCTCAGAGAGTTTCATCGGCTTGTCGGAACTTGTGGCGACTCGATATAACCTCAATAGCGACGAAATACAGCGAGAACACTGTGGAACTAGCTCGCGACGAGTCTATTGTGTTCATTGTAAGAAGCTGAACAGGGACATTACAACAAACATAGTAAAGTGTAGAAGTTGCTGCCGTCACTTGGTGGTGCGCAGTCATTATTCGCGACGTTTTGCCGCCTACATGGGAGTAATGGTGGATGCAGAAGTTCCTGGTGACATTCCACCAATCAACGAGATGTTCCAATGAAGCATAGGGAGACTATCTCAGTAGACGTGACGGCCGTTGAGCAAGTTACTCCTCTTATTAAACAGTTCACACTACGACGATTAGATCGAGAAGATCTTCCACCGTTTTCCGGAGGGTCTCATGTCGTTGTCATCATGCCGGATCATCAAGGCGCATTTCGTAACCCGTATTCACTGCTGAGTTCACCAAAGGACTTAAGCTCCTATCAAATTGCAGTGCGTCGCGAGGACGGAGGTCGAGGTGGTTCGCTATTCATGCATCAACGGGTCAAACCTGGCAGCCGTTTGCAAATCACATATCCAGTTAATTTGTTTCCTCTGGTCAAACTAGCACGTAAACATATTTTTATTTCCGGTGGCGTTGGCATCACGCCGATCCTGGCAATGATTGATGATTTACAGGGTTTGCCGATGCCATGGGAACTACATTATGGCATACGAGGGCCAGAGCATGATTATTTCGGACGCTTGCTTGTGGACCGTGACGTTGCCAAGGTACATCTATACTATGATTCCGCAGGACAAGAACTACACTTTGATAAGATTCTTGAAAATCAGCCGTTAGGTACTCATGTTTATATCTGCGGACCAGGATCTATGATTCACGCAGTCGAGTGCGCGGCAAAAGCTGCTGGCTGGACGGACAGTCATATTCATTCCGAGAAATTTGCAGCACCAACGAATGGTGAACCATTCGACGTAATTCTGGGACGTTCAAATCTTACAATCCACGTTTCATCGGAGTGCAGTCTATTGGAAGCGATGGAGGCAGTTGGCGTTGAAGTGCCCTATCTTTGTCGAGCTGGAGTCTGTGGCCAATGTGAGACAGATGTACTCGAACTGGACGGTGAATTGTTTCACAATGACCATTGGCTTTCAGTCGAAGAAAGAAAAAGTTGCCGAAAGATTATGCCTTGCGTGTCGAGAGCTCGCTCGTCGCGCTTAGTGCTTAATCGCTAAGCACATAAACCGCCATGCCGATTAAATTCAAACTCGATGAGAGCTTTCGAGCTGATTTCAGTTATCGCAACAGCCTAGCGGCCATCCATCGATTTCCCTTTCCGTTTGTGGAAGATACATACATGTATTCGGTAAATGTCGAACCACATAAACCAGGACCTCAGGGTTCGTGCTACGAATTTCCGATTGACATTGATGAACACTACATAGCCGAGTGTCGTGAACGTGCTATATGTCTTGCGACAACCTCGCACCGCTATATGTCGTTGCCACACATGATGCGTGCCCAATGGGATGTCCTTGAACTTATCATGACAAGTCTCGCGAGAGATTATCCTGAGTATTTTATTCTTGAACGCAAAAGCGGATACTGGCATTGGACAAATCGACCATTAGGGATAAAAAACAGATTTAAATTTGGCGATCCCACAACGCTGCCGTATGAGCCGCTCGAATACATTACACGGCAAACACAGGGTGATTGGTGTGTACTAGATCAGCGCGATGAAACTTTATGGATGGATGCCGGAATGGTCACTACCCAAGCTGATTGGTCTCTCAACTTTGATCTCGGAATGAACTTCATGGAATGGCATGGTCCTGTGCCATTGGCGTCTGAAATGGGTGTATTTGATCGCGCACTTAAATTGCTCATGAATCTTCAGTCTGGGTATCCCGTACGACGCCTTAACTGGACAATGACCATCAACTCTCGCCTAGATACGTCGTCCGAGGAGTATCCGTCTTGGGGACCTGATCGTGCCATGGTGACATCCAAGAATGTAGGTGATCTAGCACATCTGCGCGTCGAGCTACAAGCACTGTGGCGGCTTCCGCGGAGTAACGCGATTGTATTTAGTATCCGTTGTTATCTTATAAGCATGAGAGAACTTGTTGTGGTTTCTCAATGGGGACAACGCATGTATCGTGTACTTAAAGACTTGCATCCAGCAATTGTTGATTATAAAGGATTGAGCCGCTATCACGATACCGTAGTAAAATGGCTCTCGAAATACGACAACGCAATTGCTGATCCAAATAAATAGTCGTTGTAATGGCCAGAGATTTATTAAAATGCTTCGAGATAATAAATCTCGCGACTCTTATTAGCGCCTTGAAACATCAAAAAAGCTTGCACTTAGTTATGGCTTAAAGACAGGTTAATACAGCATATTCAACCCTACCCATAACTAGTTCGCTGGCCGGCCATCGGTTGCAGACCGGAAGAAAAATAAACCAACTGATTCACTCTGATGCGTGATGCTGTTTCAGCAGTGTCCCTCACGACCATTTGCTTTCCCATTACTCTTTAATTGAACAGATGGATCTGAATCTTCCCAGAAGCGAAAGCTTTCTTTCCGTAATTGTCAAAAACTCAAAGGTCTGACTATTCAGATCACCTGGTCAACAAACGAAGCCGAAGCTTCGCACTGTTTATTTACAATTTATAAAGAATCAATATGTCCGCAATCTTCAAGAGGCCAATTTTCTGACAGATAAGTACCGATTTTTGGTCACATACTAGCCAACGATTGGACGCCCAGAATATGATGAATAAAAAAGAGTTGTAGTGTGTGCGGAGGAATTCGATGCAGTTGATTAATATGACTTGGCCCGACGTTGCCTCGCTTCCGCGACAAACGCCAATCGTCATTCCGGTGGCGGCAACCGAACAGCACGGGAAGCACTTGCCGGTTTGCACCGATAGTCTACTGTTAGGCGAGGTGATGCGACGTTCCGCTGAGAAGGTTTCTAATCGAATCGTGTTTGCACCTTCGATGTGGCTTGGGAATTCTCATCATCATTTGGACTATGCTGGGGGGATATCGGCATCTCCGCGCGCTTACCTTGATCTTCTTATAGATCTTGCAGAAAGCTTTCTGCATCACGGCTTCGAGCGAATTGTGTTTTTAAATGGTCACGGTGGTAATGTCGTACCGGGGCGTCAAGCTGTCTTTGAATTGCGCCAGCGTTATCGTTCTCAAGAGAAGCTTTTGCTTCTTTTTGCTAACTACTGGTCACTTGGCGGGAAGCCGCAAGAATTTGATCAGCGGTTTCTGCAAGACCGATTGGGCCACGCTTGCGAATGGGAAACCTCGATGATGTTGAGGATTTTACCAGAGCTCGTCAAAGATTTTTCAGAGCTCCAACCCGTGAGGTTTGAGATTCCATTCGAGCCAGCCTATCGTGGTTGGACGACCAAAGAGCGTACTGTTACTGGTCATATTGGTGACCCAAGTGCGGCAACTGCTGAAAAAGGTGAGACTCTATTTCGCACCTTCACCACAGATGTAGTGAGATTTCTGGAGCGCGTCGCAGCTTGGCAGGGAGATTCGTGGAGCGACGAATGAGTGATAAACAGATCTCGACATTGCGGTGGTGGGTCTGTGCACTACTGCTGTTAGCGACTTTGTTAAACTACATTGA
>CAZIGP010000396.1:0-5033 GCA_964538425.1 uncultured Pirellulales bacterium
AACTGCAGATCGAATCAGCTCGGTTAACGTCGACCGCAATAAGTCGGTGATCGGAACGCCTCGTTGAAATAATCCCTCTCCTAATCCACACAGCAGGGCGATTTGCTGAGCCGAGTTATTTCGAAATCGGTCCTGAAGATGTCGAATCATGGCATCAACGCGGGGTGCATCGATGTACTGAGCGGCGGCGGGCAATGATTTCAGCAATAACTCATCCTTGACGTTGCCGCGCAAAGCTTCGTCAAAAATCAGTAATGCTGCCGGGCCACTGGGCGCGCTGGCTGCAAACTCGACAAGTTGCTTGCTTTGCTCGGGCGACAGTTGAAGTGTCAATAGTTTCTCGCCAACTCCCGGGCTGCGCATTTGATCGCGTAGTGCAATGCGGCAAACATGATAAAGCTGCGCATCTTCGGGTGAAGTGGTACTTAAGAGGGTCAACAAAGGCGAAAGATTTCCAGCAGCCGGATGCTTCGCCAATGCCTCTGCGGCAGCGCGGCGCACAAACGGATCGGCATCACACAATTTGGAATGCACGAGGGCAAAATGCCAGGCTTGCCAATCGACGGCTTCTCCTAAGGCGCGTGTGAGATGAACGCGCACTATGCGTTCTGGATCGTTTGCCAGCTGGTGAGCAAGAGATTTGTCCAACCCCTCGGTTTGCTGGATTATCCATAAGGCATGCGCTCGTTGTGCGGCGGTATCGAGCAGTAGCGTGGTTTGAAGTGACTCGGAGGAAGCGATTAACTTTCGAGCCACGGCGCCAGCTTCTTTGCCAAAACGGTCCATCAATTGATGAGTAGCTAAGGTTCCCACGGTTAAATTGCGATGACCTAAGAGAGCGACAAGATCCTCCGCCGAATCAATCGCTAAACTTTTGGTGGGCGCCACTGGATGGGAAGCCACATCTTGATTGTCTCGACCTGTATAGACGATGCGCCAAATTCGGCCCCGCTCGCGATCGCGTTTGGGGTGTGTCAGCGGCACTTCATAATGGCCGATAATGCAATTGTAGAAATCGGCCACATACAGCGCACCATCAGGGGCTGGCTGCAAGTCGACCGGACGAAACCAGGGATCGTCACAAACCAAGAAGTCTTCGACTTTCTCGACTACCGGCGTCGAGCCGGTCCATTTCAACCGATCGCAATGAACGCGGTTCGTAATGACATTGCCCACGAAGAGAACGTCGCGATACTCCGCCGGCCAATTCGGAAATGTACTATAAACCACGCCGGCGATGCCGGTGCCACCATGGTCTATGGTCGTTGTCTCTGGTGCGTAGCCGAGCCCGTCGTGTGGTTTGCCAAAGCTTTGATAGTAGCCCTCCCGT
Source organism: uncultured Pirellulales bacterium (assembly GCA_964538425.1). Taxonomy (GTDB): domain Bacteria; phylum Planctomycetota; class Planctomycetia; order Pirellulales; family JADZDJ01; genus JADZDJ01. The sequence goes on from CAZIGP010000396.1 coordinate 1,331, forward strand.
AGTAGCATAGTGACTGGCCGTGAATGGCAATCGGCCGAGTAAAGATTACCAAGCGGATCGAAGCTGAGACCGAATGGATTGACCTGCCCCCAACTGTATTGTTCGATCACAGAACCATCGGGGCGAAAGCGATAGGTGTTGCCCGACTGCATATGAAGGACTTCATCATCCGTACCCCTCAACTTAACACGGCTATCATTATTAAAACCATGATTCGCGTAGATCCAACCGTCGATCCAACGGGTAAAAGCGTTTTGATTGCCGTGCGTATCCGTAATGCCAAACGGACCAAAGGCAGGCGATTTTTGGTCGGCTACACCATCATGGTCGGTATCGATCAGCCGATAGATATGAGGAATCGACCAAGCGAATGCTTGATTCTCGGCGAGCGGCAACACTCCGATCGGAATATTCAAGTGCTCGGCAAACCGCTGAGCCTTTTGCGCTTTGCCGTTCGCAGCAAAATAGCTAAAGATGGTGATGACGTCACGGGCCTTCTCGTCGTCGTCGGCTGCAAAGGGGTATTCTAAGCTGTGCGTGACCCAAAGCCGGCCGTGAAGATCAAACTTCATATTCATCGGCTTATGAACATCGGGTTCTTGGGCCACTAACTGAATTTCAAATCCCGGCGGCAGATGAAATTTGGATAGTTGCTCATCAGGAGAAAGCGCAGGTGTTTCAGCGACCAGCGACTGGGCAACACTGACCTCAACTTCAAAAATTAGACCTACCACGAGAAATAGTGCCCAAAAACAACGCATCTCGATCACCTCATGAAAAGGCAGTAATAATTTTAGATAGATAACAACTGGGAATAAATCGTTTGGCTATTCCTGGGGTAAAGGAACCTGGCTGGTCGACATCAGATAGGCCGTCAGATCGCGAATTTCAGTTTCATTTAGATTTTGCAACAAGCCATCAGGCATGAGTGAATTCGCCGTCGGTTTGACCATTTCAATCTCATTTTTATCCAAGGCAACACGCTCTGTAGCGGTTTGAATGGTAACCGTGCGGTCGTTGCGCTCGGCAACCACCCCGCTGAGCACTCGGCCGTCTTCCAGAATGAACATGGTTACACGAAACTCAGCGCCAACTACCGCGCTGGGGTCAATAATGTTTTCCAGTAAGTAATCGAGATTTTTTCGATTCGAGCCCGTGAGATCGGGACCGATTTTTTGCCCCATCCCGTAAAGCACATGACAAGTAGCACAAGTCTTTTGAAACTGTTGACGACCTTGAGAAAGATCGGCCTTCGCTAACTGCTCGGCTGAAAGTTTGATCTTATAATGATCGATTAGCGTTCGCTTTTCTGCAGAAGTAGCACGGACTTCTCCCCACTGGGCAACAAATTGTTTCGTAAGCTCTTCATCCCCTAGACTGCAAACTTGACGAGCTTGCAGCGTTGAAATCTCTTTCGGCTGAATGATGTTTTTTTCCAGCGACTGAAGCAACGTTTTGGCATATGTGGGTCGTGAAATAAGCGTGTCGATCGCTGCGATTCGGCACTCGGTGGAAAATTTCGGCAGCCGCTCCAAAATTTGCTTGGGAATCTCGGGATGATCGTAAGCGGCCAAGCCACGCAGAGCATGCAGATTCAACTCATTATCATCGAGCAGTTTTATCAGCAGCACTTGAATCTCTTCAGAATGAGCTGCGAGCAAGGTTTGCAATGCTTGCTGCCGCAGTTGTTGATCGGCCTGCGGATCCGTGATGAGATCCCGTAGTTCATCCAGCGTGCGGCCGTCGCCGAAAACTATCCCTAATTCGTACAAGAGTGGGCGTAAATTCTCGTGCGCAGCCAGTTGCTCCGCCGCTTGGTTCCACGAGGCGGGCTGCGGTGCCTTCCTCCAGCCACGCAGCGCCTCGGTCATTCCTCTGAGAATCTCCAAGGCAATCTCGGGACGTTTCGCCGCCAACGAGAGTAAGTTTTCGACCGTCATTAAATCACGTTCAATATCCAAGGTTAACCTGCGAGCGATATTCTGTCGCACCAAGGGAAACGAAGTTCGTTCGGCCAGTCTCCAAGCGGCGGCCGGATCTTGGGGCACAAGAGGTTCAATCCCCAACCACAGCATGATCGGCAAAACTCGATCGTGCGTGAACTCAAGATCTTCACGCACCGCGAGTGCCTCGGCAATTGGCCAGCGCGTAGTACCCGGCAATCGTTGCAGGGCCGAAGCTACATATAATTGCACCAGGCCGGAATGATCTTGCGCAGCAACCCGCCGTAGCGAATCCAGCACAGTCGCCGAAGGCGGTGGGCCCTGTGGACCGCATTGATCGGTTAAAAAACGCACAGCCCAAACGCGCACATGTTCGACGGGATGAACCAGTTGTTCGATCAGCCAAGTCTCATCCGCTTCGCCCACGACATACAGTGTCCACATCGCGCGGAGCTTGTGAACAACGTCGGATTGATTCGCAAATACGTCCAACAACGGTTGACGCAAATTTTTTCGCATGGCCTCGCTTTGCATAGTTCGCTCTTGCAAAAGTCGACGGGCCTGGCGAGTTTGCCAATCGTTGGCATTCAATTGCAACTGGACCAAAGCTAAATCAGGAAGCTGTGCCAGGTCGAAAGGTTCCACCTTACGCGGCGTTCCATGCGTCAGTTTGTAGATTCGTCCCGAAGTGCGATGCACACCATCGTGGTCATGGCATTCTCCTGTATCCGACCAATCGGCAATAAAAACGCCGCCGTCGGGACCCGTGATGAGGTCCATGCCACGAAACCACGGATCGGCCATAAAACACATGTCGGGGCCATGCTTGGCCACGTAGCCGGCGCCACACGTTTCAAGAAAGTCGCTATTGATGCGACGGCCGTGCAGGTTCAGCGTGTAGACACGGTCTCGATATTCGGCGGGCCAGTTGTCTCCTTGATAGATCATCAGGCCGATGTGAGCATGTCCGCCTCCGGCTGCGCTTGTCTTGTCGGTCACTCCTTTGCGAATGTCATTCCACGCCTCACCGGTGTCCCAATGCACATGATCAGCGGTTTGCGGAATAAGCTGATAAGCGTGCGGATTAAAATCGACGCCGAACATTCGCTGCGTATGTGCCCCCGGTACCACGTGCCATAAGTGACCGATGACCGTGTTAATGACGAACATTTCGCCGTGTTTGTCGAAATCGAATCCCCAGGGATTCGTCATGCCATGCATCACGGCTTCAATTACGCCGCGCGCCGGGTGATATCGCCAGACGCCGGTATTGACTTTCACTCGCTGTGTATCGTCTATTCCTGGCTTGCCGATGTTCGAAGTACCCAGGATTCCATGCCGCGCATAAAGCCAGCCATCGGGGCCCCATTTCAGTCCGTTCACCACAGTATGACTCACTGCGTTCTCGTCGAAGCCATCGAGCACGATTTGGGGCGGGGCATCGGGAATGTCGTCGCGGTTCTTGTCTGGCACAAAGAGCATGTGCGGCGCACAGAGCAACCACACGCCGCCAAAACCGACTTCGATGCTGGATAGCTTGCAAGCCTGATCCCAAAATACTGTTCGCTTGTCATGCTGGCCATCGCCATCGATGTCTTCAAGAATCACGATGCGATCGCGCAGTTTGTCGTCAAAGTTGCCGGCCCCTGCGCCGACCCATGTGTAATTTTCAGCAACCCATAAACGGCCGCGTTCATCAGCAGCAATTGCGATGGTGTTCTGAACTGCGGGTTCCGCCGCAAAAACCGAAAGCTTGAACC
>CAZIGP010000397.1:0-5010 GCA_964538425.1 uncultured Pirellulales bacterium
AGTAAACCACGACGGGCAGTAACCATTATCATTTCAGATTCAGGCAGGGAAAGCAACTATTTTTAGGCTCACTTTTTTCTACCGGCTCTTTTCCCGCGTTTTTCTTGTTTGTTGAAAAGTCGTTAAATTCGCTTAGGGTTTGAGCACTAATTTGCCGGCCAAAGCGCCGCTTTTTCCTACGGTGCTTTCTTCCTGCAAGCTGTGTGCGGCGGCAGTTTCGGAAAGAGGCATGATGCGATAGATATTGGGTTTGATTTTTCCTTCAACCAGCCAGCGGTTGATATCAGCGGCGCAGGCTTGTTGTTCATCGGGGGTGGCCAAGAACATGACGAATCCATGTAAGGAGCAGCCTTTTACATAGAATGGTCCGACGGGAAACGGCGGACGTGCATCACGTCCTGCCATAAGGATCATACGGCCTCTTGGGGCCAGCATTGCCACGGCTTGATCGAAATTAGGCTCGCGAAGCGTTTCCCAAAACACATTCACGCCACCCGAGGCAATTCGTTTTACCTCGGCGGCCACGTCTTGAGTTTTGTAATTGATGGCATGATCGGCTCCAAGTTCGCGACAGCGTTTTACTTTTTCCTCTGTGCCAGCCGTCGTGATGACCTGAGCGCCGATGGCTTTGGCCATTTGTACGACCATCGAACCGACGCCGCCGGTGCCGCCGTTGACGAACAGTGTTTCGCCGGGTTGCAACTTTGCATCGCGCACCAATCCAAGGTGAGCGGTGATGCCAACCAAGGCCGTCGCGGCCGCCTGTTCATCCGACACTTTGGCGGGTGTTGGGTACAGCAAACACTCTTCAACTGCGGCATACTCGGCAAATGTGCCCTGCCGACCGATAAGGCCTTGATTACTTCCCCATACGCGATCGCCGGGTTTGAATCGCTGCACTTCGGGGCCAATTGCTTCCACGGTTCCTGCCAAATCGCAACCGACGATGAATGGAAACGGGAGTGGCATTTGAATGGTGCCCGAGCGGATATAAGTATCGACGGGATTGACTGCTACCGCGCCTACTTTTACAAGCACTTGAGAACTTTTGGCTTGCGGTTTGGGCAAATCGCCATAAACAATGCTTTCTGCCGGGCCCGTTTGATTGATGTATGCGGCTTTCATGATTTAGTTTGAGTTTTAGTGACGGATTGCGCACGTTGATCCATCGACGTTCTACGATGAAAACCGGTCCTATCGCAAGAGGCCGTTTGATAACTCTTCTTTTAAACTGACTCTGCTAGCTTGCAATCGCATCATTTGGGCGGCTTCTTCGAAGCGGATACCCGTGGTCAGAAATCAAATTGCGATGCGAGTCGGTTTAGCCAGTCGTGGCGCGATCAGCCAGCTAAACCGAGAGGCTTGCAGTCGCAGCGAATCTTGTCGGTGCTTGCGTCAGGTAATTTACGACTTTAATCGGGCCACATCAGGTACATTGGTCTTCGATCGCACCACATCTGAACAAGAAATAATTGATGCGAAGGCCTTCATTTCAAGTCGGCTTTGAGCTATGGCGTACCTTTTAGTAAAATCACTGGGCGTTTTATATTTCTGCCGCGATGAGAAATATCTCCGGGGAGTAAATTAAGCTGCTCCGTGCTTTTTGAGTTCTGTTCTGGCCTCTTGTTGGAGTGTGTAGAGCGACTTATTGTCGCCTGGCATCTGAGGAATGATTGGAGCGGGGCCGCCGAAGCGCGCAACGTTGGCAAGTTTACCACGAAGAAGATGTGATCCTTTTTCCAAATTCGTTACGTAAGGTCCGAAAAAAATTGGAAACGAATCGGCCGCGCGGTATTCGTAAATCAAAGTGCGCCTGGGCTTATTTGAGCGATTTGGCAATGAACTGTGCGGTGCTATGCAATGCATAAAAATCACGCTACCAGCCGGCGCTGCCAAAGGGATGGATCGCCCAAAGCGACCATCAGCAACTTCTTCTGTAATCATGCCTGCAAAGGTGCCATCAGGCAGGCGATGATTAAAATAATGCGTGTGATGGCGTGGCAAGACTTGAAGACATCCGTTTTCTTCTGTGGCATCGTCTAGATAGATTAACGTGGTCACAAGGCTATCGTTGGTGTGGGGAAAATACGCCAGATCTTGATGCCATTCGACAACCGACCCCACTTTGGCCGGCTTCATGTTCATTTTGCTGTGGTGCAAGGAAATATTCGGTCCGATCAATTGTTCGATACGATCAAGCAACCGTGTATCAGAGGCAAGATTGCGAAACAGTTCGTGCCGCTCAAATGGGTGGTAAATTCGTCGTGGTGTTGGTGTGGTGTTGGTCGATTCAGGTTCCAGTTCGACGATTTTGGAATAGTCGCTGGAAGCGAGTGCATCTTGAGTTATATCACAAATTACTTTATCGGCGTTCCGCATTTCATCGGCAGTGAACAACGAAGGAACAACAACATACCCTTCAACTTGGTACTGCTCAAGTTCTTTGTCTGTGAACGTAATCCGTGGCATGATATTCCTCCCGAGATTGTTGAAAGCGGCGCAAGAGGGGTGATGCTGTAGGTTTAATGATGGTCGCCGGATTTTTACCTCTGGAATTGCATCCACTATTAGGACACTGTGGAGGAATTACTCAATATGTAATTTATGTCAATTTTAGGTAGAATACGATCATGCCTAAATCTTCTCGTATGTCGCGTTATCCCTGGTGGCTGCCGACAAGATTGGCGTCACGAATCGAAAACTGCCAGGTACAGGAAGCTCATGATGATTTAGAGCGGGTGTTATTGCGATTCGATCGTGAACATACGGCTGCTTTGTCTCCTCGAAAGCTCCGCTGTGCAGCGGTCATGGGGTTGTGTCTGCGAGGAGCTCATCGCGGTGGTGCTAGTAGCGAGGTCATTCTAGATCAATTTATGGCCGGCCTCGAGAAGCTAGCGATTGTTCGCTCCTGGGTCAGCGTCTGTAAATTCATGCGGGACTACGTGGACGCCTTACTGGCTGAGGTCCGTCCGAAACAGACAGGTGAAGTTGAGCGACTTGTACGATCGATTCGATCGGAAATGACAAAATCGTCTGACCGCGTTTGGTTGCTCAAACAGTACTCAAACAATGCCGGACTGAGCGCGGGCTACCTATCCCGAAAATTCACCGAGCTTACGGGAGTTAATTTTCGCGAGCAGCGAAAGCTGTTACAAATGGATCAAGCGAAACAATTACTGACGGATACTTCACTTAAAATTAGTGTGATCTCTCGGCAAGTAGGAATCGAGGATTGTTCTCGATTCATTCGGTACTTCAAAAGATCGAGTGGAGTTACACCCGCAGAGTATCGCAAGAGAGCTCGTCTCAAAAAAGATAAGACATTGCGCCATTAAATCGGAAGCAATGCCACTAAGATCGTTTCAGGATTAATCTTGCAGGCCGATCTGCTTTCTAACTCGCTGTTGTAAACACATTGGCGAGCATAGTACCCCCACGGGGAGTCGAACCCCGGTTTTCGGACTGAGAACCCGACGTCCTGGGCCACTAGACGATGGGGGCGGGTTGCTTCGATTGTGTGTCAACATGCGGCGGGATGTCAATGGGCTGAATCAGGCGATGTTAAATGCTTGATACTGGATACTGGATTAAGCGAGCAATGCACCTAGCACCTAACGTCACGGGGCGATACTTCGGCCGCCATCGACAGGGAGGGAGACGCCGGTGATGAAATCGTTAGAGAGCAAAAACAACACGGCGTCGGCGACGTGTTGCGGGTTGCCTTCGCGCTTTAGCAGCGTGCCTGCTACGGCTTCGGCGCGATCGGCAGGAGAAAGTTCAGGGGGCAGCATGACTGGTCCAGGTAGGACACAGTTTACACGTATTTGCGGATTGCGAGCGGCTAGTTCGACGGCAAAGGTGCGCGTCAATGTAGGAATTGAGCCTTTGGCGGCGAAGTAAGCAGCGTGATCGAGATACGGCCGCTCGATTGCCCAGTCGCCGATATTTACAATCGCACCGCCCTGAGGTTGATCGACCATAATTCGGCCCACTTGTTGGCAGAACAAAAATGTGCCGAGCGTGTTGATGGCAAAGTTTTCGCGCACATCGTCGGCCGTTACATCTTCCAATCGTTTGGCTTCCCAAATGGCGGCACAGTTCACTAGGGCATCGATTCGACCATAAGTTTGGCGTGCAGCTTCGACGACTTGACGCACGGCGGTTTCATCACGAACGTCGGCGGAAATTGCCATGGAAGGACTGCCCGCTGCTGTTAATTCCGCAGCAAGCGCTTCGGCTTCCGCGAGCGAACGATTGGCGTGAACAATCAATTCGTAGCCCGCGTCAGCCAGCGTGCGTGCAACGACGGCGCCGATCCGCCGTCCGGCACCGGTGACTAGGGCGACATGTCCTTGAAAGCGTTTCATAGAGTAAATCTTAATCGATTTAATCGGTTGTTGAACTAAAAAATATTGATGCTCTATCTATATTTCGCAATTTGGCGGAAGAATGCTAAACTTACGCAGCACTATATTCATTCTATATTCGTCGCGAACTTATGGAGATTGGTTATGCCGTCGGCGATTTTGCCTGTTACAGAGCGTCCGGCTTGGAAAGCGCTGGAGCAACATGCCAAACAGATTCACAGCACTCATCTGCGCAAACTCTTTGCCGACGATGCGGAGCGAGGCAAACGGTTGACAGCCGAAGCGCTGGGAGTGTATTTCGATTATTCAAAAAACCTGATCACCGACGAAACGTTGCGGTTGCTGTTGCAGCTAGCCAATGAAAGCGGCTTGCGTGAGCGAATCAACGCGATGTTCCGCGGCGAGAAAATCAATGTAACTGAACGTCGGGCGGTGTTGCATGTGGCATTGCGGGCACCCAAGGGGGAAAAGATTGTCGTCGACGGCGAGGATGTGGTCCCGCAAGTTCATGCCGTGCTCGATAAGATGACGGCATTTTGTAACCGTGTGCGAAGCGGCCAATGGCTTGGGCACACGGGGAAGCCGATCAAGAATGTTGTAAATATTGGCATCGGTGGCAGCGACCTTGGGCCAGCGATGGCGT
>CAZIGP010000398.1:0-4978 GCA_964538425.1 uncultured Pirellulales bacterium
TGCATGTGCATGGCACAAATGCCAACCTTCGATTTTTGTGCTACCGTGAGCATCTCATGATCGCCGGTAAGCGCCGTTACGTCATTAATGATCTCAGCACCTTCCTCAATAGCCGCTTTAGCAATTACTGCTTTGGTGGTGTCGATTGAAACTGGCACACTTGTTTGTTTGCAAATAGTTTTTACAACCGGCAATATACGGCGAAGCTCTTCGTCGATGGACACCGGTTCAGAATACGGCCGCGTGCTCTCACCACCGATATCAAGCAAATCAGCTCCTTCGGCAACAAGCTTTAAAGCATGATCCACCGCGGCTTGCGGATCGCAAAAACGACCACCATCGGAAAAACTGTCTGGTGTGACGTTTACAATACCCATTAACAAAGGCCGGCTAGGCAACGACAAGCTGTGTGTACGAAGCTGCCAAATACCAGCACGCGTAGTTGCGGCCGTCCGTTTTGCATCCTCGGCTTTGGGCATCGTTTCCATGCAAGTTATCGTAACAGATCAGCCACGAAGACACTAACCCGGCATCTTGGAAGATAATCGCCAACTGCAGTTGCTCTTTGCACCTGCGATTGATTACGTCACCATGGGGCTTCCATGAGACCTACAATTTGCTCGGCCAAGCGATGAGTGGCTTGTTGCTCGCTGGTGGTATACGATTGCCCATACTCAGGGATGTATGCCGCACTTTGACCAAGAGTAACAAATGTCGGAGGCAACGGAACCGGGCCGTTGCGAAGGACTTCGCCTTTGCGATTGGTCCAGGTAACTTGAATTTGATAATTCACATCGGTCGAGCGCTGCTCGTCGAATTTGTTTTCTACGATCACACGCTTTGTATCGTTAATAATCTTTGCTGATAGAATGCTATCTGCATTGGGATTACCAACTACTTTATAAGGAGTTTTGGCCTCAATTTCCTTGCAAATCGCTTCAGTCAGGGTTTCGCCCAAGGCGGGTCTAAAACTTTCTGATTGCACCATCGGTACATACACGGTTTGCACGTCTGCTGGGTATAGCGTGCGGTTGCCAAATTGGTAACTGGCACAACCTGACAGAATACAGAAGGCAGAAAGAAGAAAGCCGTAGCAAAACAACGACAAATCAGCGATGAATGATGAACGCGAGAGGTACATAATTTTCATCGGGAGACATTTTCGAGTGAGTTTCGTTTAGCTAATAGTCCCGCTATCGGATTTCGTTGCTAATTGTTCAGCGTTGTTTCGTCCCCTCGTCTCTCACCGCCGTTACGGTTTCGAGATTTTCTTCTTTCTCTAACAAATCGGTGATAAATGCCAGCCGATTAGGTGGATGGTCGGGTTCGCCTTGAATGGCAGCTAAACGAGTCTTGGCTTCTTCGGCGTGAGGTGTTTGGGGAAAATTCTTCTGCACCTCGGCGTAATAGATTTTGGCAGCTCCATAGTGCTCGCCTTTGTCCCAATATTGAGCCAGCTTCATGTCGCGATCGGCTCGAGCAAATCGTACTTTGGCTTTCTCCTGTACGACTAATTCTCGCTTATCACCTAATTCGTGAGGAAACTGAACAAGCATTTGGTCGATCAACTGCTCCGATTCTTCCAATGGCTTGCCGTTATAACCTGGGCCTTGGTAGCACATCAGTTTGCTTTTGAGGCCCAGCATGTGTGCATCTAACTGAAAAGGACTCTTAGGATAATCCGTGCGTAACAGACCATAATAATAATCTGCGTCTTCATAACGTCCCTTCAAGAAATACGTATTGGCCACATGCATGATTGCATCATCGGCCAACTGGCCACGAGGGTCATTGACACGTACGCTATCGAACGCATTGATGGCATGCCCACCGGTATCGAACATCGGTTGAGTGCGGTCGGTAAAGTTCGGAACCAATGCCCAACGATGATGTGCCAAGTCGTATTCTTTCCAGTAATGTGCAATTGAAAATTGTCGAGCTACCGAAGTATCGAGATATCGCGTGTTAGGATATTTTTTTAATAATTCGCCATAAGTATCTTCTGCCTTCGCATAGTGATCCGTGAAAAAATAGCTTTCTGCTTGCAAAAACATTGATTGCTCTTCCATCGCAGAATCTGGCCAGCGGCTGGCTGCTGTTTTAAATTGTTTTGCAGCACCTTTAAAATCTTTCGCGGCAAATAACTTTTCGCCTTCGGCAAAATGTGTTTCCGCAATGGATCGGTTTGGGCCTAGCCCCACTGCCCTCTTCATCGTCTTGCCAATATTTTCTGGCGAAAAACGCTCGAGCCCTTGTGGTTCTTTCGATTTATAGTCTGACGGAATGAAATTCGATTCCGGCTCCAAAGGGCGTCCCTTCGCCACGTCAACTGGGGTCTGGCGACAGCCTGTAAAAGACCCCGCGCAGAGCATGAGCGCGGCAATTGCAAATTTCGAACTAACGCCGAAATACGACATCCGTGTCATTCGTTTTTGGTCGACTGTTTGTTTGACTGTCAAACGCCCAAATACTCGTGCATCTTAGGCCGATGTCCAAGCAAGTGTGAAATATAGTTGCCAATCAATCCACGTAATTCGCCACGAACTCGTGGTTCAATGGTCAATCGCTTCCATGCCTCACCCTGTAAATCAGCCAGCCGCGTCATTACTTGCACTGCTCCTCCACTAATCGAAACGACATTCCGTTTTCCCATCCGACATTTCGGACACAATACACCGCCAGAAATCAAGCCGAAAGCAATCCGTGCAGTGGTCTGCACTGTGGTACCGCATTCGACGCACATTTCTAATGATGGTAAGTGCCCCAATAGCGCTAACGCCGCCAGTTCAAAGCGCAACACGAACAACGATGGCGATCCTTCGCGCGAAAGTCCGACTAGCGTTTGTTCCGCCAGATCGAAAAGTTCGGGATGGGGATCGTAGTCGTCGGTCAGTTCGCTCAGTAATTCGGCAACGTAGTACCCGGCGTAAAGACAAGATAAGTCGTGGCCGGGCGGACGAAAACGCCGTTGGAGCTTCGCTTCCGTCAGTAGGTCGAGCGCCCCTGACGATTTGCGGAGGAAGACTACATGGCATAAGGCTAATAGGTCAAGGGCAGACTCAAACGGCCCTTTCGGTCTGCGAGCCCCCTTCGCTAACCCGTGTATCTTGCCAAACTCGCGTGAAAACAAGGTGACGATGCTACTCGTTTCGCTGAATTCCACAACCTTCAGCACGATAGCAGTGGCTTTTTCTGAAGACACGAGAAAATTGAGGAGAGACTTGGTGTGGAAATTAGGCAATAACTCAAGCCACATTCAATGAGTCAACTGATTATAAATGATCTTGGTCCTTCATTCATTAACGTTGACATTGGCCTGCTCGACTGGTTGGCTTTGTGTTAATACCTCGATTAATACACGGTTTGTACGGCGACGGGTTGCCTCTAGCACCTTAATTTTGACGCCGTGGATCACTAATTCTTCACCTGCATGGGGAATTCTGCCCAGTTCGTGAAACACTAAACCGCCGATCGTTTCGTAATCGGCTTCTTCTGGCAAGTTCAATCCTAAACGCGCATTGAGTTCATAGATGCGTGAGCGGGCAAAGGCCTCATAGGTATTTTCGCCAACTGCTTTGAATCCATCGCTGGCGGCATCGTCATGTTCGTCAGCAATCTCTCCTACGATCTCCTCTAACACATCCTCGATCGTTACCAATCCTGCGACACCGCCATATTCATCAAGCACTACAGCAATATGGCTGCGGCTGTGTTGAAATTCCTGCAATAAATCATCGACTGGTTTAGTTTCAGGCACAAAAAAAGGTGGGCGAAGTAAATCAGCGATAGGCCGTCTTCGAACAGATTCCTCGTGAATTAATTCCGGCAGTAGATCCTTAATATGGAGTATGCCAACAATATCATCGCGAGACTTGCCATAGACCGGGATACGAGTGTGGCCAGACGAAATGACAGATTTGAGTGCTTCTTCCCAGGACAAATCAACGGACATAGAAATTACTTCAGTTCTTGGCGTCATGATTTCTGAGACCATTACCTCGCCTAGAGTAATAACGCTTTCAATCATTTCGCGCGCATCTTCCTCAAGTAATCCTTCGCGTTGGCCCTCAGAAACCACTTCACGAATCTCTTCTTCGAGTTCTTCTTCGGTAAGCGTCGGACGTTCTTTTCCAGCAATATAGTGCAGGGCTCGCTCGACAAGTTGCGCGCCAACTACCGAAGGACCCAAAATCTTTCCCGCCGCGCGCCAAAGGGGCCACGTTCTCGCCAAAAAAGGCTCTGCCCAAACACGTGCCACAGCGGTGGGAAACCAAATGATTGTTAACCAAAGCAAAAACGCGCCGATCAGCATTTGAATTGCAATGACGATTAGCAATTGTGGAAGCAATGTAGCACTGGATTGAGGTCTTTCAATCAGTCCCATTGCTGCCACCACGGCTGCAGCCGTGGCAATAAGTCGCAAACTTTCCGCTCCAAGTTCAGCTCGTTGATGGTGTTCTACGATTTCATTGTATCGCGGTTCTTGACTACGACTTCGGAGCAATTCCCGCAATTTAGCGCGCGAAAAATCGCGCAGCGACTGCACTGCGGTTGCCGCAAAGCAGGCAACGGCTAATGTTGCTACACCTAACCAAATCAGAATCGCCCCAGTCACGAGTTATTTGCTCCGTAAACCGCGAGAATTTGTTGAGGGCAATTTAATTCCCATTTTTTTCAAGTAATGCCGCTCGCGCATTCGCATTTTGCGTTTGGCTTTCGGCACTAAATCGTCGTAACCAGTCAAATGCAATGCTCCATGAATTACGTAAAGCAGTAATTCCTCGTCGGCCGACCAACTGTATTGTTTGGCCATTGTTGCAGCCATATCGGCACTGACGATAATTTCGCCGTCGATAAAGGTATCTGCTTGATCCAAGACGAAACTAATCACATCGGTCGGTTCATCATGCTGCAAAAACTGGCGGTTTATCTGATGAATCGCTGTATCGTTTACCACAGCAATCGAAACATCCGCTTT
>CAZIGP010000399.1:0-4262 GCA_964538425.1 uncultured Pirellulales bacterium
GCCATATCAGATATAGGTTCTCGTTTTCCAGATCTTACAAACGACGATCTTTTTACCCTTTGGTTTCTCAGAGCATTTATCACTGAAGATGAAGATCTTGCAGCAAAATCTGTTCTTGGCGCTTCAAATGATAAGAATATTGACGGAATATTTATCGACGATAATAGTCGAGGCGTATTCATTATTCAAACAAAGTACAGACAAACTCTCGGCAAACATTCAGAGAAGCCAAATGAAGTTAATGCCTTTGCGGATGTCATTCGCCACATTGTAGCCTCGGATAAAACTGATTTTGAAAACTTTTTTCAGAAGGTCGATCCTCTCGTAGAAAAAAAACTACTTGAGGCCCGCAATCGCATAATGCAACGTGGTTACAAGCCTTGGCTTTATTTTGTAACCCTTGGAACGGTCAGTGATGCTGTGCGTAATAGTGCTCACCAATGTGTAAAGCTAGCAAAATGCAATGCTAAATTAGAAGTCGTTGATGGTAAGCGTGCAATCATCTTGCTGCGAGATTATCTCGACGGAGTGGCTCCTCCTATTCCAGCACTCGACCTGGAGATGGAAAAGGCTCCATCAGTTGTGGTCAATGGCGTGTCACAACGATATGACAATGCCAATGATATTGAGTCTTGGGTCTTCTCAATGCGCGGTGACGCAGTTGGAAGGCTTTATAAAGATGCAGACGTCCGTTTATTTGCGCGTAATATTCGAGGATTTCTCGGAAAAAATACGGCTGTTAATCGCGACATGCGCAAAACTCTCGACAAAGAGCCTGATCGTTTTTTCTACTACAACAATGGAATTACAATTCTCTGCGATGAGGCAAAATAAGAAAGTCAAAAAGGAAAAGACATTCTCCACGTAAGCAATCCTCAAGTCATCAACGGTCAACAAACTACCCGGACTCTTGCTGACAATATAACGCAAGCAGCAAAGGCTTCTGTACTTGTAAAAGTCGTTAAAGTATCTCGGGTTCCAGAGCAAAACAAGCATTTTGATGGATTGCTGTCGAAGATCGTCGCAGGTACCAATTGGCAAAATCAAATTAGTCCGTCGGACCTAATGACAAACGATCGTACGCAAGTAGCTCTTGAACGAGAGTTTCGCAAAGCCGGTTATTTTTATAGCCGACGTCGGCAAACAAAAGGCGAGATTAGGAGACTTCACGGCAAGATTAAAGCATCTCGGATAATTCAAAAGGGATCTCTTGCACAAATAGTTGCTGCATGCGACTTGGACGCAAGAGAGGCACGAATTGGCAGAGAAAAACTGTTCGGCGAGCAAATGTACTCCCGAGTATTTCCAAACTTTGATTTTTTGTTTTATCTCCCACGTTATTGGATGATGTGGGAAGTGTGCGAATTTGCTAGAGGTAATAAATTCTGCTGGGAGGCACGATGGGTCGCGCTACAAGCTCTTTGGAAATTTATTGGGCCAACACTGACTACAGACAATCGACGACGATCTTTTGTCGGAATGTGTGAAAAACAAAAACAGGATATGACCGTTGCAATACCTTTAAATAGATCGATCCAAAAATTATTTATTGGGATCAAGAAATTCTATTCAACCAAAAAAGGCAACGGTAAGGAGATTTCACCCCCAGCAACATTTTTCAAGAGCCGCAATGGATCGGGAAGCTCATTCATTGAATTTATTCAGCAAGACGATGCGGTTATGAATTTCATACAACGACAAAAGGCAAGAATACTCAGTGCAATCGGTTAGATTATTAAAAACAACGTCAAGGTAATTCGTATTAATTTATTTATCAACAAAAAATACGAAATCGTTGTATGGCCTTGCTTTGGCTCTTTCCATACCTCTGTCGGCGTTACGCAAAGATGAGTGAAAATCTTGAGTCGCCATCATTGTTGAGGAAGGAACGATCTTCAATAAGTTCATGCGACCAGATAATTCTTTTGTATTCACCACCAATGGTTCATTCCACGGGAGGAAAAAGTTCGAACATTTCTTCTGCTTGTCGAATTCGAATCCGACGTGGGTGATTGAGATCGAGCAAAGCGACCATGGCACGCCCTATTGAGGTCTGTCCAATTACTTCATAACCAATCCAACGAAAATGCTCGGACCAGTTGTCGGTGCGAGGGTTGAAGAGGCGAACCGTCGCTTCCGATCCATCATCGTAGGCAAACATATGATCGGTTTTACGTAGATTACAGCCTGGACATGCCAAAGCGAGATTATTGAGTTGCGAAGTGCCGCCGTGAGAGGTTGGGCAAATGTGTTCAATATGAAACTGTCCGCCCTGTAAAGATTGATGCATGCCGCAATATTCGCAGCGGTGCATGGCGCGCTGCTCGACTAGAATGCGGACATTTGCGGATACGGTCATTGCGGCTTTCGCCCCAATAATCGCCAAGCCTCTGCACGAACGAGGGATAGAGATTCGCTCAATTCCACCAGTGCTTCAAGATTTTCTCGTTCATCAGCAGTCAGTTCGCCGCGGTTGTTGCGGTCCATCAATTCTTGAAGGCGCTGATTGGATTTGGGAGTCAGCTTCAATGCTCCCACCGATTCGACCCAATCGAGCGGCGCGGCAACGGTTGCTTGCATGATCATCAGCTCCAATTAAGATTTATCCAATCATATCACAAACTGAGGTGAAAGTCAGCTTTGGATAGCAACTTGGCAACACAATTGTAACCGCGATGATCACGCCGAGTTCACTGCAGCACGTGGTTAGACTCCGGGGTTAATCGCTGTGATCTATTCAGGATCGTTTCAATAAAAAAGCCGCCCGCGTCCAGAGGGCTCAGGCGGCTTTTGTTAAAATTTTCGAGCAGTGCGAGCGGCGAAAAGTTAAAACTATTCGCAGCAGCCACAGCAGCAAGGCATGCCGCCGAGGCAAACGCAGCACATGCAGCCGGCTTCCATGCATTTAGTCATGCAATCGCAGCAGGCTTGCACCATTTCGCAGCAGGCTTTGTCACCTGTCGTGCAGGTGATGCAGCAGCCGTCTTTGGTCATTTCGCATTTGCAGGCACACATGGCCATGTTGCATTGGCACATCATCATGCCATTCATCATGCAACAGCAGCTACACATGCCGTCAGCCATCATCCGGCAAAGATTCTGCAGCATGGCACACGCCATTTCGTCATCGCACATGCAGTGAATCTTCATACCGCCGGCGCACTTTTCCATTTTCAAAGTGCAGCGCGGCACCATGCACATATTGGCTGCCGCCGGCATTCCCATCGGCATTCCCATGCCGGGCATCGCGGTTCCGGTGGGCATGCCCATCGAAGCCATTGAACCCATCATCGCTCCACGATCCATCATCATCACGTTGGACATAATTTTGTCCTCCTTATTTACGCCAAGCTGAACTACAAGGAATTGATAAAGAACCTTGCGTATCCGTCAGCGTTTGACTTAGAGCTACGCCTCTCCCGCGGATTCCCGGGTCGAATGGCGTGGCGACCTGCAGAGAAAGCCTCCCGCTTCCGGGTCAGCACTTTTAGACTACGGCCAAATGTACCGCAATCAGAAATTGATGCAAGTTGTTTTTTGTAAAGAAGTTAGATCACTAGCTACTTAATGATCATGGTAATGTTTCCCAGTAAACCGTGGCGAAAGCAGGCGCTTCTTGGGAATCGCCGAAGGTGACGTTCGCGCCAAGCCGGCAGATTGATAGCCTCTATAATTCCTTGCAACTCGGTGGTTCACCAGAATTTGAAACGACAAAACTTATGCCCGCGCACTCCACGAAATCACTGCTCGATCTGATTGGCAATACACCTTTGTTAGAACTGCGCTCCTTAGATGCAGGCCATTGTCAATTATTGGTCAAGCTGGAAAGCCATAACCCGGGAGGCTCCATCAAAGATCGTATCGGCCGGTCGATGATCGAAGCGGCCGAGCGCGAAGGCAAAATCGGTCCGGGTTCCACTTTGGTCGAAGCCACCGCGGGCAATACAGGATTGGGACTGGCGCTGGTTGCCGCGCAGAAAGGTTACAAGCTGATCTTGGTCATTCCCGACAAGATGAGCCAAGAGAAAGTTTTTCACTTGAAAGCGCTGGGCGCGAAAGTAGTCATGACTCGCAGCGATGTCGGCAAAGGGCATCCGCAATATTATCAAGACTTGGCCGAAACCATCGCCAGCCAAACACCCAATGCGTATTACATCAACCAATTCAATAATCCCGCCAATCCGCTGGCGCATGAAACGACCACCGGCCCGGAGATTTGGGAACAAACCGAGCACAAGCTCGATGCGGTGGTGTGCGGCGTC
>CAZIGP010000399.1:4272-4975 GCA_964538425.1 uncultured Pirellulales bacterium
GCACGATTACTGGACTAAGCAAGTTCTTCGAGCGCGTGGCGCCACAGGTGGAGATTGTTTTGGCAGATCCGGCCGGCTCTATTTTGGCCGATTACGTCAAGACGGGAAAAGTTGGCCAAGCAGGCTCGTGGCTGGTCGAAGGCATTGGTGAAGATTTTGTCCCTTCGCTTTGTGATTTGTCGCGCGTTCGTCAGGCCTACACCATTCCTGACTCCGAAAGTTTGAACACCGCCCGCGATTTACTGCGTAAAGAAGGGGTGTTAGCTGGTTCTTCCTCGGGGACACTTGTGGCGGCGGCACTGCGCTATTGCCGCGAACAGACTTCGCCGAAGCGAGTCGTGACTTTCGTTTGCGACTCGGGCAATAAGTATTTGTCGAAGATGTTCAACGATTATTGGATGGCCGATCAAGGCTTCCGCAGTGGCCCTTCGTTCGGCGACTTGCGGGATGTTATTGTGCGGCGATTTGAAGATGGCGGCGTGGTCACGGTTTCGCCCGATGAGCCGTTGACGGTTGCTTATTCTCGAATGCGGCTTTACGACGTTTCGCAACTACCGGTGCTCGAAGGCTCGAAAGTGGTTGGCATCGTCGACGAATCGGACTTATTGATGGCAGCAACGGATAATTCTCCAGCTTTTAGTCGCCCGGTGCGAGAATTTATGACCAAACGGCTGGTGACGGTGCCGCGCAGCACGCCGCCGTC
>CAZIGP010000400.1:0-2424 GCA_964538425.1 uncultured Pirellulales bacterium
AGCTTTGGCGATTGATCATTACAAACTGGCCCATCGTCGACGGTTCATCACGTACGAAGAAATGCTGTTCGTGGTAAAGTCGTTGGGTTATCAGAAGTAAGAACGCTGCGTTGAAATGCTTGCTGGCCTGACACGATACTGGCGGAGTCTGGGCCTCGGCCATCAAACACAGTGCCCTTGAAACAGGCCGCCAACAGAATATTTTCGGCTACTCGGTTGTTCTGCCTGTTGCCACGTCAAATTCTGAAATCGCTGGCACCAACATGGCCGCCGTCGTCAGACCATAGGTGAAAACGACGACGAGAAAAACACCCAGCGTTTGTTCTTGCAAAAAGCTGGTGATGGCCACAAAAGTTAACGCCGGCAATAGCAGCGAAGCCAAGCCAATGGCTTGCGACGGATTACGCGCCCCTAAGGCAACGAATAATCCTGTGCTACCACCGATCATGAATGCTAAAAACGGCGCGAGCTGCAACTGAAATGATCCGCTAAATGAGATCATAATTCTCATGCAAGTTGCTACCCCGATAAACAAAAAGAACACCGTGCCTAAACTAACGGCAACGGCACTTCGGCTGTTTGTGTAAGCTAACCCTACATGAATACCAAGCGTGGCGACAAATGCGTTCATGAGTGTCAAACCACCAAATAAATAAATCAAATGTTCGAAAGTCAATACGCCTGCCCACCACATGTAAATGCATAGCGCCAGAGGTAAGAGGACGATTTCCTTGCAAACGTAAAACACACCTCCAAGTTTGCCAAAAATAAATTCTCCCGGCGTAACATCGGTAACCAGTAATAGATCGATCGCTCCTAAATCTCGCTCGGTGGTGATCGAAGTCACAGCGAGCGCGTTAACCAGGACCAAACTCAGCATGAACAGCGGGATAACAGCGAGTGATAAACCAGCTTGTGGTGCCGTTGATCCCGACCGCAAAGCGAAATGCACGCTAAGTGTCGCGGCAGCGAACAGTGCCAAATACACAACCCGAACGGCCATAATCCGGCGGCCGTACGCCCACGTGCAGACTTCACGCCACAGAATAGGGTTGTCCCACACTTGTCGCGTCTTTCCAGGAGCAGCATGCACAGAGCGAACAGGAAACACACTAGACTCATGCGTAATTCGGTCGCCTTGAACGGCAAGAGCAGGAGTTGCTGTTGAACCCAAATCGGAAGCTGCCGCACGAAATTCATCGGTCTCATCGGTGCGAGGTCGTGCTTCGCGCGAAGGATTCCATACCCTGACCAATCCGATAGCAATCAAATTGATCACCGCGGCAAAAGTAGTTGCCACCATCAAATACATTGCTAGTGGCGAACCAAAGAGAGGAAGTTGCTGGCCTTCAGCAATCCGTGGTTTGGTGGCGGCCATCAGTGCTTCCCACGGACTTAATCCAATCACCCAACGCGACAAAAAAATGCCCTGAATTTCACCTTGCAATACCCCTGAGGCCACTACCACCTCCCAGGCCGCCAAAATACCCAAGGCCAGTGCTGTCAAAGCAAGTGTCTGAAACGTCTTCTCTCGCCATAACGCAATCGTCGAACCTAAACTGCCAGCCGCAATTGCACTGAGCAGGCAAACGGCAAACACTGCCACAATCTGTTCATAACCCACGCCACCAAAAAGCGTCGTCAGTATGAAAAATGGCAACGCCGCCAATAGTAACATTAATACGCTCAGCAAGCTCGCAAAGAGCTTACCCAGCACAAGTTCCGAATTGGATAAGTTCGTTAACAACAACAACACGAGCGTACGGCGATCTTTTTCCTGCGCAACGGCACTGGCAGAAGCGAAAGCCGAAAAAAAGATGACCAAAACCAATTGCAGCGGCGCTAGAAACTGAAACAGAGTCCCGCCGAACCGAGCCATATCACCCACATTACGAATTTGTTGCGTTCCTGTGAGTAGTAGCCACGCCGTCGAGGCCAAAATCACCAATCCGCCCACATAAACTGTTGGTGCAACATAAAACCGTGCCCGCCGAGGAGCAGTCACAAATTCGCGAGTAAAAACGGGACCGACCAGCATGAAGATATCGACAGCAAAGTTTACAGCTAAAGTCAATAAAACTCTTAGCTTGAGCTGCTCATTTTAGTGAAAAAATTTTGAGATTCCCGCGAACATTGTGCCTAAGTTTTTGTCTAGTGCCTAGTGCTCTGCAATCACCAAGGGGGAGCCTGCGCCCGTCGCCAGGGGACGACGATTTCGGTACACTTGGCCCCAGCCATCATATGTCGTGGCCCACATTTTCGTTTGATGCTAGCCGCTGACAGTAAGCTCCAAACAATATCCTAACTCGATTTGGTCTTTATGCTTGCTATTCGCTGCTCCAATCTAACCAAGCGATACGAGGCTAAACCACCCGTCGATGCTGTACGGGGCTTGGATTTGTCCGTCCAGCGAGGCGAATGTTT
>CAZIGP010000400.1:2434-4972 GCA_964538425.1 uncultured Pirellulales bacterium
ATGGGCGCCATTGAGAAATCGACCGGTGTTCGTCCCGGGGCCATGAAATTCGCCAGCGAATTGGCATTTCACTGCAAGAAACACGCCTATCAGAAAAGCTTACCGTTCGAGAAACTCTAACCCTGTTTCGCAGCTTCTATCGGCAAGGCATAGAACCAGAACAAGCGATGGCCCGAGTATCGCTCGAGGAAAAAGCTAAATCGTGGGTTCGCCACCTTTCGGGAGGCCAAAAACAACGCTTAGCTGTAGCATGCGGGCTGATTGGTGACCCTGAATTACTATTTCTTGACGAACCGACTACAGGACTAGATCCCCAATCGCGCCGCCAGCTTTGGGATATCATTCGCGACTTTCGCTCGGCCGGTCGCACGGTGCTACTCACCACGCATTATATGGATGAAGCGGAGCGTTTGTGCGACCGCATCGCCATTGTCAATCAAGGCAAAGTAATCGCCTTAGGCACGCCGCGCGAATTGATTGCCACGCTCGGTGGCGAACACATCATCGAATTTTCGATAGACACTGGCGAAAATAAACGGCCTATCGAAACCACAAATTTCACTGACTTACCTGCGGTAAGTTCCGCGCGAACAGAAAACGGTCATATCAGCCTATCGGTCCGCGAACCTCATGTGGCTTTGCCGGCACTTCTTCAACGACTTGAAACATTGGGTTGCAAGCTTACCGATCTGACAACGCGTCATGCCAGCTTGGAAGATGTATTTGTCAAACTTTCCGGTCGGCACCTCACGGAAGAACAAACCAATGGAAAATAATTTTAAAATTATTTTCATTGCACACCACAAATGAACGACTCTCATCAAACGACCAGCACAGCCCACCGCTATTCGCCCTTGTGGCAACTTATCCGCAGCCGGCTCACAGAATTCGTGCGCGAACCGGAGGCATTGTTCTGGGTGTATGGCTTTCCAATTCTAATGACGGTTGCATTGGGCATCGCTTTTCGCAACCAACCGGTTGAGCAAATTGTTGTAACAATTGCCCAAGGGCCTCTGGCCGAGGCAACGCAGAAAAATCTTGAATCAACGGAAACACCCGAACGATTTAAAGCCACGATATCGTCGAATGAAGAAGCACGCTTAAGACTGCGCACCGGCAAAACCGACCTGGTAGTAATTGCCAGTGAGACGCCGCAAGAAAAGCCAAGTCCTGAAAATCAACCTCGCAGCAAACTGCATTACGAATATTTTTTTGACCCGACAAGACCGCAAAGCGTACTGGCTCGAAGTGCCGTCGACGATCAACTGCAGCGGTCGGCGGGCCGTAGTGATCCCGCTGAAGTTAAATTGACCAGGGTCGAAGAACCGGGTGGACGCTATATCGATTTCCTCGTACCAGGCCTACTTGGCATGAGCTTGATGGGCGGCGGCCTCTGGGGCGTCGGTTTTGTAACCGTAGATATGCGTATTCGTAAACTGCTCAAACGCTTCTTGGCCACGCCGATGAAAAAAAGTCATTTTCTGGCCGCTATTATGATCAGTCGCTTGCTATTCATGGTGCCAGAAGTTTTGATCATCCTGATCTTCGCAAGGTATGCGTTTAACGTAGTCAATCATGGCAGCATCTTTTCTGTGATCGTGTTTATTTTGCTCGGTGCATTTACATTTTCTGGCATTGGTCTGCTTGTTGCCAGTCGAGCGAAAACTCTCGAAGCGGTCTCGGGCTTGATGAATCTGGTCATGCTGCCAATGTGGATTCTCTCGGGCATCTTCTTCTCGTCAGACCGCTTTCCAGAAGCATTTCAGCCATTCATCAAAGCCATTCCTCTGACGCCGCTGATCGATGCCTTGCGCGCCATCATGCTAGAAGGCGCTTCGCTGATTTCCCAGGCGCCGCAAATAGCAATCTTAGCAGCATGGGGCACGATCACATTTGTGCTGGCCTTGCGACTATTCCGCTGGCAATAGAGATCTGCACAAAAACCACAACGGCGCGCAACAGTTTTATGCCACGGCTTCTACGGTGCTTAGCTCATGGTAAACACTTTCCACCGTGTCCGTGTCAATTTTCGATAACTTTCGGCCGGCGCCAGCTAACAGCGCAAGATTAGCCAATTGATTCACCCGGCGCGGCATGCCTCCGCAAAGGTCATGCAAATGATGCATGGCTTCTTCCGTAAACGCCGGTGTCGAACGTCCCGCATACTCAAGTGCGGCGTTAATATACTGCGTCGTATCCGCGGGATCCCAAGGTTCGATGTCGATACGCAGCTCTGCAAGCTCCAAGAGCCGAGACGACATTCTTCCTACACTATGATTGTTGGCCGCCAGCACGACGCTAAACTTCGCCATTTGCGAACAATCGTGCTGAACCAAGCGAATCACGTGTTCCATCACTCCCGAAGAAGCTTCGTCGGCGTCATCAAGCAACAAGACGGTTTCTAACTGCTGATAGCGATTTTCTGCAATGCGGTCAATGATCATTCGCCACAAGCAAAACACGTCATCGCGGCGGTTAGGATTCGCACCCAGCTCAGCAGCCAAAAGCCACATGAACTCATGGAGATCGAGCCCCAGC
>CAZIGP010000401.1:0-2209 GCA_964538425.1 uncultured Pirellulales bacterium
GACTTGCTTTATAAGCTGCCACTAGCTCGTCCGTTGCTTGTTCCAAGCCGATCGGGGTGAAAAACATTGAATCGGCCAGAGAAAACTTGTTTTTTGCTCGCCGTCTAAGTTCAATCTGTTGCAGGATCAGGTGTGTTTGTACGGGTGATAATTGGGCTCGGAGCTGGGCAGTTAGCCGGACGGGCGAAAATTCCGTTTGTTGGGCCGCCTGGGAGGCCATTTTTAGCCATTTGTCCGCCTCGGGACTCATCAGCCAACGAAAATCGTCGATTTCGGCGTGGTTTGACACTCGATTTTGGGTCAATTAAAATCGACGTAGGTCTTTGAATGATCGTGGGTTAAGAGTGTCCGGATGTATGGTTTTTGAGTTTATTTAGGCTGTGGGACACAGGCTTAGAGCAAAAACTACAGGTCCGTTTTCTCGCAAACTCATTCCGGAACAGGCCGCGCGGCTTTTCTCGCGGCATTGATACTTATTCTATCAACTTGTCTTGTCGGTTTCGCCTGTGAGGAGGCCCATCGATGGCTGCCCGTGAAAATCAAGGTTTACAGATTGCCCTGATCGTGTTCGTCATGCTGACGATCATGCTGAGCGTTTCTACGTTTCTATTTTTCCGTAACTATCAAAGCGAGCAGCAAAAAGCCAAAGCCGCCGAAGATAAGACTGCCGATGTGACGCAAAAAATGTCGGCGTTGCAAGGGGAGCGAGATTTGTTCATCCAGTTCATTGGCTTTCCCGCCAATGAAAAGAAAGAAACCGTTGACGAAACCTTTAAAAAGGATCAAGCCGTAAGTGCCACTTTAGGGTTGGCTGAATTGCCGGAAGATCAAAAAAGTTACCGCAAATTGGTTGAAAACTATGAAGCTTTGGCGAAAAGCCAACATACCCAGTTAGCTAAGAAAGACGAAGATCTGCGACTAGCCAATACGACGCTCGATGCAAAAACCAAAGAGTTCGAAGACGAGAAAAAGAAGTTGAGTGATGAAAAAGACCAAACGGTTGCAGAATACAAAGCCGAGCAGAAAAAAATTAACGAACAAAACATTGAATTAGTTAAGACCAAGAATCAATTGATTGGCGAAAAAGAGGCAAAAGACAAGACTATTGAAGAATTGAAGGCGAAGACGGATACAGAGATTAATTCGCTGAAAGACAAGCTAACTACGGCCGATCAGGCAAATTCCAGATTAAAAGAACAAAATAATGAAATTACTGGCACGTATAACGTGAACGCTGCACCCGATGGTCGGATTGTGTGGGTCAATCAACGTGAGGGGACGGCTGTTATCAATCTGGGAACGGCCGATAATTTACGGAAGCGGATTACATTCAGCGTGTACGATCCTGGCACTACCGACGTTAGCGCTCAAAAACCTGACAAAACGAAGGTAAGTACTCCAGCTAGCGCCGCTATTACTAAGGGCAGCATTGAAGTAATTAACATTACCGACCGCCACACCGCCGAATGCCGTATCTTGCAGCATTCTCCATCGAATCCCATTTTGCCAGGGGATGTCATCTATACCCCGGTATGGCAACCTGGACAGCAAGACCATTTCGCCTTGGCTGGTGTGATTGATATCGACGGCGACGGCGAAGACGATACTCGACGCGTCCAAGAGTTGATTCAGCTCAATGGCGGGGTTGTCGATAGCGAAGTCACTATTAACTCGCGATACTTGGTGATTGGAACAATTGACGCGGGCGATGAAAAAGTTGAGGCAAACAACAAATTACTTGGCGATGCCAAGAAGTATGGCATACAACACGTAAAACTGAGTCAGTTTTTGGAAATGATGGGTTACTCCGCAAAAGCCGCCGAAGGCGCCGTCAATCCAGGTGAGGGTCCTAAGCATCCCAGTGCAGGTGAACCGACGGCAAAGTTCCGCCCTCGTAACCCTCCGCCGCGAGGCAAGATTGGCTCTGCCTATTAACAGCCATCATCGAGTGTTGGCTGGCGAGTATAAGACGGGCGTGGCTATCTAGCGTTAAAAGCTGCTTATAAATCGGCCTACGTAATTTGTGGCGGCCTTTGCTAAACTAGTTTAAGGCATTTTTGCACTGTCTTTTTACAGGCAAATTTTGCTGGCCTTAGCTGTTTCGCCCGTACCATCTGCGTTTGCAAAGTTTATGTCACTGCTTATTGATGGTTACAACTTGCTGAACGCCGCCGGCATCATGGGGAAAGGACGAGGCCCTGGCAGCTGG
>CAZIGP010000401.1:2219-4612 GCA_964538425.1 uncultured Pirellulales bacterium
GCACGCCAAGCACTGCTGAATACGTTGGTGGAGTCGATTCCAGCGGAAGAAGTCGTGCGAACCACCGTCGTATTTGACGCTTCCGAATCTCCTTGGGGCGTTGCACGCCAACAAAAACATCGCGGGATAACCGTGATGTTCGCTTCGCGCGACGAGGATGCCGATACGGTCATTGAGCAGTTGATTGCCGCCGAAAGTGCGCCCAAACGCCTTACCGTTGTCTCCAGCGATCACCGGCTTCAGCGAGCTGCCAAACGGCGCCGAGCTACGGCCGTGGATAGCGACCGATGGTTTACGCAGTTGCTGCGAGATCGAACTTCGCGGTCATTCCCTTCGGCCAGTGCGGATATCCCCAAACCAGAAGGTCCACTGACTGCCGGTGAAATTTCTCATTGGCTCGGTGAGTTTGGGTTAACAGACTCGACCGAAAATAATTCAAAATCGTAGCTGAAAATCAAACGGCTAACTCGAATTCTTCGAAAACGTCTGAGGTATCAAGAGCATCGAATTCATCATCAGAAGATGCAATGGAGTTCTTCATGATTGAATCAACAATCGCTGGTTGTAAAAGAAGAACTTCTCTGTGAATGGGTTTTTGAGGAAGGGCGTTTCTGGATGTTGATGCAACAGAAAATGATCCATCTGTACGGTTAGATTCTTTCAAACTCCAGCTTGATAATCGATCGGTTTCTATGACGGAACTTTCGAGAGCAGCGATGATCGATGCTGCCGTTCTCGCGCCACTGGCCTGCTGAGCCGCTGACCGTGCCCTCGTTGAAGGATTGTAGGGATCTGCGGCAGCCATGTTCACCGAATAACCGAGATCTGCCATCGAAGCCACGGTGACAGTGGACATCGGCAAGTTCGTACCCGGGCCAGCCCAGCCGGTCATTAATTCGGTAGTAAAAACTGAGTCTCGCCAATGAGCATAGGCCGTGCCCGATCCGCCTGTGTTTTCTACGGGGACGCCTCGCGCATTGGTGCCAAAAAGTTGGTTATACGCTGCCGTCGCTCGGGTGCCTGTAAAAATAGGATTGCTGCCACCCTCGCCGGAAAGTAAATCTTTGTTATCCCAAATCGTGCCAATACCGAGCACATGTCCCATTTCGTGCAAAACAACGCTAAATAAAAGCCCACTACGTTCCATGCTGGCTAAATCGGCGCTGTCGAATTGCATAATGCCATGATAAGGCAAGCCGCTGCTCGAGCGTAAAGCATCGGGGCCTGCTTGGCCAAGAATTCCATTCACGCCGTCGATATTTCTGGCACTGGCGCTGATCAATATGTCGTCGACAGTTTCTCCGCGATAAGTGGCATTGGGTATATCACCGACGATTACCTCTTTCCAGCGATTTGCTGCTTGCTGAAAAATGGTTTTCTGACTCGAGGTTAAACCGGACATTTGGAGCTTGATGCTGAAGCTTCCACCCGGTTGAGTTCCTGAAGTATTTCCAATGGTGATAGCGGCATGATCCTGTCCGCTGCCGACTTGTCCTAAATTATTGTTCTCGTTCGTCTCTGTTACTTCACTACCGACATCGGTTCCCATCACTAAATAAAAGCTTGAACCATCCCAGCCCGACGGCTTGCTAGGCAGTTGCAGCGTGACATTGATCGTCTCAGTTTGGCCTGCGGCAAGATTGTCTAACCGTACGCTGGCACGATCGACATCCGTAAGATAGAGCGCGATTTTTCCTGTTGCACCCGTAGGATCGCGCGATACATACCAGCGGACTAAAAAAGTATCGGAGTCGGTGTTTCCGGTGTTTTGTACCTGGGCTTGAACGGTGATAGTTTTTCCCCAGCCGCTTGCATTGCTTGCCGAAAGCTGGGAGCCAGACAGGTCGATCGTCGGAATTGGCGGCCCGTCGGGGCCATCGATCGTCCAGTTATAACTGCCTTGCTGAGAACTGGAATAATTCGTAATTCCAATGTAGTAGCGAGTGCCTGCTGTCAGGCCAATCGTTAGTTGGCTATCAGAATCGAACCGTGAAATGTCATCGTTAAAAGCTAGCCGCTGACCGCTAGATGAAAATACGCCCATTACTGTATCGAGGGCGCTAACAAACGTGGTGCTGGTCGAGATTACGTAATTTCCAGTCACTGTCGCGACCAGTGAATAGTAATCTACTTCTGTGCTGGCAATCGTTGCCGATCCACTAGCATTATTCTGCGAGTCGAATGCTACCGAAACACCGACAGGGGGCGTAATCGAAGTGGGAGGAATGCCAGCCCACGTTAATGCCAATCGAACTTCAAGCGCTTCGAAGGCGGAGTGCAACCAACGAGAGCCTTGCCTGTTGAATCGGGACTTTCGCAGGTGGCTAAGATTAGGACGCCACATGATGTATCCTCTCCTCCGAAACCGTGACTCGTCCCTGAAAAGTCACGAT
>CAZIGP010000401.1:4622-4969 GCA_964538425.1 uncultured Pirellulales bacterium
TTGTAGATAGAACTGCAAAGTTTCTTTGATCTAGCAGACGTTAATTTTCCGGCAAATATTGCTGCAAGCGTTGCATTTAGTCTCCAAAAGTTGATCGATTGACGTTGGTTGCAATAATTTGGGCATTCGGGCTCTGCTAGCAAATAATTTGTGCCAATACGCATGCGGCAAGTGCTGAGGAGCCGATTTCACCTGTTATGGAATTTCATTGATGCTCACCATTCGCCGGGCCCATGAACGAGGTCATTTTAACCACGGTTGGTTAGACACTTATCATACGTTTTCGTTCGCGGATTATTTTGATCCAAATCATATTCAATTCCATGCTCTGCGGGTCATGAATGACG
>CAZIGP010000402.1:0-4728 GCA_964538425.1 uncultured Pirellulales bacterium
GAGCGCTCCAACCGAAACTGCCGCCAAATTAACCCTGCCGGGGTAGAAAACAATTTCAACTTCTCGCGATTGCTTTGTACGATTTCGCACGTTTCCGCTCAAACTCTGCACTTCAACAATCCGTCCACCTTGCTCATCCTGCTCAGGATGCCCTTCATCAAACACCAGCCCATCTCCGGGCTTAACCACATCGGCTTGGTGTTCAACGGCTAATTCTACGATCATGCCACGAGGTGATTTATCGCTTACTTTGCCAATCTGCACGCCGCGGCTTTTCGGGAACCGCGCCGGTACCAGCACCTGATGATTCGCGCCACTTAAAAAGCCGTGACTGAATCCTCGCGAAAAACTTTGTTGCAAATCAAGTTGCTGCTGCCGGTCCATTTTGAATTCGCGCTGCTGCACAGCAGCATCAATTGCCGCTCGGTAGGTTTGCGACGTAATGGCCACATACTCGGCGCTCTTTAATCGGCCCTCGATTTTGAAACTTTTCACGCCCAACTTCACCAGCGGTTCAATCAAATCGTGCGCCGCCAAATCTTGTGGACTAAGCAAATATTGCCGATCACCAGTATCTCGCAGCTTGCCGTCGACTATCAATTCATAAGGTAATCGGCAAGCCTGTGCACATTGTCCGCGATTCGCGCTACGTCCGCCTAATGCTTCACTTGTTAGACATTGGCCACTATAGGCGACACAAAGTGCACCGTGAACAAAGACTTCGAGCGGCATCGGCGTTTTTTCTACAATTCGCCCGATGTCTTCCATGGAAAGTTCGCGCGCTACAATCACCCGCTCAACGCCGAGTTGCCGCACAAATTCTATGCCGCGCGGTTCTGTAAGCGTCATTTGAGTAGAACCGTGAACCGGCAGATTTGGAGTGATTCGCCGAATTAATCGCACCAAGCCTAAATCTTGAACAATGACGGCATCGGCGCCGGCCTCGGCGATTGCCATTACAAATCGCTCGGCTTCGGCAAGCTCATCGGAAAAAATCAGCGTATTGAAGGTGACATATCCGCGCACATTATGCCGGTGCAAATACGTCATCACGCCGGGCAATTCTTCAATCTTGAAATTCGTCGCACGATGCCGCGCATTGAAATTCGATAAGCCGAAGTAAACTGCATTAGCCCCATTGGCAACCGCGGCGCGCATAGCATCCCAATCACCGGCGGGCGCAAGTAGTTCAGGACGATCTAGGAAAGAAACAGACACGCTCGGCTTCCAGTAAACAGATCACTCGACCAGGTGCACTGGGCAACTTACCCTTTCGTTGTTCGAAAGCGATTCACACAAGAATACACTTCGGTAAACGCTGCAGCAGCATTATCCCAGCCCAAAGTTTCCACTTTCACGCCTTCTAATTGTTTGTACGTGGCAAAAAAGTGTTCTACTTCGCGAGTGAAATGGTGAGGCACGTCAGGCAAGTCGCGGAAATCGTCAAATAGCGGGTCGCTATGCGGCACGGCCAACACTTTGTAATCGTTCAAGCCGCGATCTTTCATCCGGAACAAACCCACCACACGTGCTTCAATCAGGCAGCCGGTAAATGTTGGCTCGTTGACCATCACGAGCACGTCCAGCGCATCGCCATCCTCAGCCAAGGTTTGCGGAATAAAACCGTAGTCGCCTGGATAATGGCTTGATGAATACAAATAGCGATCGAGTCGAAACAGTCCGGTTTGTTTATCGACTTCAAATTTACTACGGCAGCCTTTAGGAATTTCTACAATAGCATGAACAACTTCCGGCAATCGGGTACCAGGAGAAACCCGATGATACAAATCAAGATCCACGAGCATGAGTAATGACCTTCTGAGGCGGCTAATTATCGCCTTCCGTAAAAGAATTTTCCGAATTGTTTATTTTTGCTTTCCCGGGCGTTCTTGGCAACCGCGTAAAACTTCAGACTAGGTTGAAAAAATCAAAATTCTCGCGGATTTCGCTACATAAGAGCAAGTGATACAGCGAATGTTTGCTTTCAGTTATGTGTTATTGCGGTACTGTTACCGGCAAGATCGAGATCGAAAGCAAATTGCTGTCCGGTTTTTTTGACGGTGAGTTTGGATGCTACCGAGAACTCTCCCAAATGGTAGACGTGACAGGGAGAATAAAAGCAATCATTAAAGTCGAGCGGATTTAACACTGACAGAAATCAAGACGAAGAGAATGACGAGAGACGTGTCGATGTCATTTGGAAAAATGATGCTCGGCACCCAAGAAGAGGTGGGTGCGAAATGTTACTTGCCGCAATAGTCAATCGTGCGGGCGATTTCGCTTTTGAGATCTGCACGGCGGACGATGCGATCGATGAAGCCGTGTTCGAGCAAGAATTCGCTGGTTTGGAAGCCTTGAGGTAATTCAATGCGGATGGTGGCTTTGATAGTGCGCGGACCAGCAAAACCGATTAGTGCTTTTGGCTCGGCAAATACTAAATCGCCAAGCGAGGCAAAGCTGGCTGCAACGCCACCCATTGTCGGGTTGGTTAGCACGGAAATGAACAGGCCGCCTTCTTGATGATAACGTGCCAGGGCTGCCGAAACTTTGGCCATTTGCATCAGCGATAAAATACCCTCGTGCATTCGGGCGCCGCCACCAGAACCGCTGATGATGATGAGTGGCAATTTTTCGGCTGTGGCACGTTCGGTCAGCCGCGTTAATTTTTCGCCCACGACCGAACCCATGCTGCCCATAATGAACGCCGAGTCGGTAACGCCGAAAGCCACTCGACGGGCGCGAATCATGCCGCTGCCGACAAGAGCCGCGTCACGCAAACCGGTGCGCTTCTGTTCGGCTTTTAATCGGTCAGCATACGACTTTTTGTCGGCAAAGCCTAAGGGGTCGGTCGGCACAAGCTCGGTAAACCATTCTTCGAATGTGCCATCGTCGAGGACCTGGTTAATCCGATCTTTAGCCGCTACGTAAAGATGGTAATCGCATTCGGGGCAAACATTTAAAAGCCGGTCTGCTTCTTTTTTATAGATGGTGGCCTGACACCCTGGGCATTGAATCCATAAACCTTCTGGCACACCGCGTTTCGGACGGCGTGCAGGAGGAACATCAGTGGATTCAACGTTAACAGTGGCCACGATTTTTAAATAAGTCTTGCAAATCGAGCGGGTTTTCCGGAAAAATTCTTTCCACAGTAATCGCCGTTTGGCTTGCAACGATTACCGATTGCCTTAGTTTCCGCTGCGACCGGTTCGGTCACATACCAAATCATTCTATCAGTTTCTGCTTATCATTGCCTCACGACCACCCGCGGCATCCAGCTCACGGTCATGGCCATTTGTCGAACCGCTGGCATTGGCAACAACGGCCAAATTACGTTCCAAATGCAGCACTTCCATGTGGTTGCAGCCATTCGTTGCATGCCACATATCGCCTAATTCGGTTCCTGCAAGCCGATGACGGATGATACTGGCCATCGGCTCGGGAGCGACAAGAACGATCGCGCCGCTGCGATGCCGACGGGCAAGTTTTTCTAGCACATCTTCCGCTCGATCGGTTGCCTCTGCAAGACTTTCTCCTTGCGGAGGACAAACTGTTTCAGGATGCTCCTGCCACTGTTTAAAAACTTTGGGTTGCTTGTGGCGGATTTCGTCGACCAACATACCCTGCCAAAGGCCTTGGTTCAGGTTCTGCAAATCGTCGAGTTCTTTGGGTTTTAATTTCAAGGCTTCGCCTAAAAGCTCAGCCGTTTCGCGAGTATTACAGCAAGGCGAGTAATAAATTGCCTTAGGTAAGTAAGCTCGCAAGCTTTCAGCGGCTGCCAGAGCTTCTTGCCGGCCGGCATCGCAGAGGGGGATATCGAGGCGACCCTGGATGCGCGATTGCTTGTCGTAATCGGTGCAGCCGGGGCGAATCAAAATCAGTTGGACCATAAAGGTAGTAAAAAATCTCCGTTACAAGTCGGCGTATCCGAGCCCCTCCGCTTCAAACCTTTGGCGCGCTAGAACACTTTAAGCTTCCCAGGACGTAAGAGCGTGAATCACGACGCGAAAACCGGAATAAATGGCTCACGAACGTGAAAAGGATGGAACTGGGAGTATCTTACCGCCGACAAGCGGCTGCTCACCTTGAGCAGCAACACTTAACTTTCGCGGACCTAAGAACCTACTGAGATACTCCCCGATGGAACCGACATCTGACCGCCGAAGCCAACGGGGGTTAACCGTTAGATTTATCCTCGGAGGCACTCGATTAATTGTACCAAGACTGGTCAGGGGCGCGAATGTTGGTTTTAAAGCTATCTTCACAAGTAATTGCTATCATTCAGTTTAGGAATAGCCAAGTCGATACGATCGGTTCGGCAGTAAAGCTGTTTTCAGGCTTATAAGCAGTCAGTGGAGTTCTTGGTTGTTCCGAGGCTGTTTTCAGCAACGGGGAGTAGGCCAAATGAAAGTCATTGAAATGACTTACTGACTCCAGGCAATATTTTTAAACGCAGAGAGAACTACAATTATCGTTAACAGCGTTACCCGTCTCCACTTGAATGCACTGGCTTGGCTCAGAAGCTAACACTAGAATCGCGAGAAGAGCATCATTTATTGCCTGCCATTAAGGAGAAGTTGCCGCGGTGACTAAATCCAATCCTCCGACCACCTTCGAATCAAACACTAATCCTGTCGCCATCGATTTGCGAGACCCTTGGCTGGCAGCATTCCTGGCTTGGTTGCTACCTGGGCTAGGACATCTGTATCAGCGTCGCTGGGGTAAAGGCGG
>CAZIGP010000402.1:4738-4968 GCA_964538425.1 uncultured Pirellulales bacterium
GATTATTCATGGTCTGTATCTTAGGCACTTTCTTTTACGGCCTTTGGATCGGAGGAGGACGAGTCGTGTACGCCTCGTTCCGCGAGCCAGAATTTCGCGAATGGCGTTGGGCTTATGTGGCTCAGGTGGCCACTGGTTTGCCAGCTTTGCCGGCCGTCGTGCAAGCAGTTCGAACGAATGCATCGCCGCCAAAAGCACCTTTATTGAACGGATTCATGGCACCACCCATG
>CAZIGP010000403.1:0-4377 GCA_964538425.1 uncultured Pirellulales bacterium
GTGTTTGGGCCACAGCACCTTTTTTTCACAATGGATCGGTACCCACGCTTCACGATGTTCTCTCGTCTTCATCCCGGCCGGCCATCTGGCGGCGCACTGAAGACGGCTATGATCAAGAAAGCGTTGGCTTGGAAATCGAAATCCTCGACAAACTGCCTGTTAATCTCTCTACTGCCGAACGCCGACACTACTTCGATACGCGTCCGCCCGGCAAAACTGCCACAGGTCACACATTCGGCGATGATCTTTCGAAGCAAGAAAGAGAGCAACTGCTCGAGTATTTGAAATCGATCTAGATATTGCGCGGAACGTAAGACGTGAAGAGTTCGCCTTCACACAAGCACTCAAGGCTTGATCTACTCTTACGTTATTGTTTTATGCTGATTGCCTTGCTGGAGGCGTTCGTCGTGGGGGTGGGAGAGGAAGAGAGCATAATGCTTAGCGCTGGACCAACAGTAGAAAGCCTAAAACTAAAGCTGCTACGGCAAGCCAGCTTACCGTGAAACCGATCAACGAAACACGAGAAGGCATCGGCACCTCCAAGCCGAATCGGCGCAACAGCATTCTGCGTGAGGAAACGTGGACGCCCTTCGGCAACGTACACGGTTGCCCCACTTCCTCGCCGACCAGAACTGGAGTTCTAATAAGGGCATAGAAGCGGTCAAGCCTATCATCAGGTATCGGACGGCTACAAAAGCTGACTACAATACCGCCGAACACGGCCGATGCGAGGCAAAATAAGATTGACCAGGGCTCGTAGATTTTCATTGTCTGGTCAGTCGTTTGCCAGACTAAATTTAATTGTTCAGAAAATGGTAGCCCTGCAATGTAAGTAATAAAAAACTTTTGTTTAACTAAATACCAACACAGGAAACCAGTCAACGTAACCGCCCAAGCTCCTGCAGGGGTGGCGCGTCGCCAGAATAAACCGAGCCAAAAAGCCGCCCCCATCATAGGAGCAATTCGAAACCAAATATCCAGAGCGGTAACAACATCAGGAACGGAATATGCGAATACAATTCCACCGGTAACAACCAAAATACAGGTAAGCCGCCCGACAATTAGGTAATGGCGATCTGATCGCTTTGAAAACAATCGCTTGTAAATATTCTCGGTAATCAAGGCCGACGATGAAACCATCATCACGCTGCAAGAGCTCATTACAGATGCCAGCAGGGATGCAATAAACACTCCTAACAAGCCGGGCATGGCGGTGGGCAGAAAAGTGCGGGCAATATCACCATAAATATGATCTGGTGAAATTTGATTTAGATCGACCCCGCGCTTTATGTACCACGCCACCGCTGCCAAGGCGGTGATACTCCAAGCAATCGTGCATACTCGCTTGAGTAGATTACCTGCCACAATACCGACGCGGCCATCCATCTCTGTTCGCCCAGCAGAACAAACTCCTAAAATAAATGGTTGGGCGACGATGCCAACGAGCGCTTGAATTGAGTACATAATGACAAAAAATACACCAATTTCTCCGGGCACTACCAAAGAAAACATTTCAGGATCACGGATTGTGTCATGCATGCCCTGTATTCCACCCACTGCAGACAATACGAAAGGGAGCAGCAAGAAAGAAAATACAACTGTAAGAATGCCTTGAACGAAGTCGGTGACGATCGCCGCGCCTAGTCCACCAGCCGTTCCGTACAACACGAATAAAACTGTCGTAAAAGCAATCGCCCAGTTGGTTGGTACAAGTCCGCCCGTTGCCGAGTCGATGACTACACTAGAACCTTTAAGTAACAACCCAATTTTGACTGACAGGCCAATCACTCCCACAACGGCAAATAGCGATGCGACGCTTTGGTCATAGCGAAGGGAATAGACGTCGGCTGTTGTAATTGCACGAAATCTCCTCATGATAGGCGCCAACAGCCAATAAAATGGAGTAACCGGCAACCATAACCATTGCCACCAGATCCCAGATAAGCCGGAGCGAAATGTTTCGGCGGCAACGCTGACGGCTTGGTCCGATGCAGTGCCGGTACCGAATGCAAAAGTCGTCATCATGACCTTGCCGAACCGGCGCGGCATAAAATAGTCGGCTAAGGTACGCACCTTTCTCGCCATGAGTGTTCCTGGCACTGCGATTCCCACAAGGTACAGCGCAAGCACAAAGATGTCAGCTATATGCAGTTCATTCATTGACAAACTTCTCAGGCTAGCAGAATGATGCTGGATGCCAAATTCAAATCACACTAATGCGGAGCGGACCGCTGAACTCGACCTATATTGTTATTGTCGTAGCTTTCAGCGAATCGAAGATATTCAGACCATGCTAAATTGATATCAGGCAATTTTTCACTTGGTTGGGCATAAACATAAAGTCCAAAGCGGAGCCGGAGTTTGTCACCTTTTTGGACGACAGTCCGATCTGCATCGCCTTGATGAAAAGCATGGCGACCAAATGGATTTGCGACCAATAGGCCGTAGTTTCGCGCATGATGCCAACTGGATCTCCAATTATTTGGATGACTCATTACTGCAACGCCAGCCATTTGATAATTTTTCATACCAGCGTAATTGCACCATGTCGACGAAGTCCCCCAAACATTCTTTTCTCCTCGGCGTCCATTTGCATCGTTAATTGTCCCACCCTCTTGCGCTGATAGTGAAGTAGCCATACGTATGCCCAAGCCCATTTCCTCTTGATCCCCGAAATAGAATGAGGCATCGCTAGAAAAGGTTGAATCCCAAAGCAAAAAATAGCCGCCTGACTTGACTGCGAATGATAATTGGCAGATCTCTTCACAGTGTGCAATTTGTTGGGGTGACCAATACCGATTTCGAACCGTGAACGTTCCAAAATCAGCTTCTGATTTGGGAGAGACGACAAATGCTTCATGGCATACTTTGCCTTGGTTCCTCCAAAAATCCGAGCCGCTGAGGTCGCCAAAAGCCAACCATATTCCAGGATGCATCCGGTCGTGATCGACGGGATCTACGCCAGCAAGCGGAGGATGATTCCGAGTTATTGCACTACCATCCAAAGTTCGTATATCTGCAAAATAAGGACGCAGAATGTTGGAATCGAAAAAGACGTATTTTGCTACAGGGTGGTCGTCAATCAGAATTTGCACATCATTTTTATTCTCAATAAAAGAAATGCGGGGCAAATCATTCGCTGGGCTAGCAATTACACGCACTAGCGCCATTCCAAGAACAACTACCGCAATACCAACTCGTTGGATCATTTTCACCTATTCACCTTACCAATGCAGACGATTCAACGATCTAAGGAAACCTGGCCATCAACGTGTGCAAAGTCCTTAAAATGCGGCGGCCCAATAGCAGTTGGAACCTCTTCAGCAATTGGTGATGAACTCAAAGCACATATGATGGCGCTATTGTCGGCATCACCTAATCCGGCTGCTTCAGCGTTCTCTAAAACGTCTCGTAAAGTACCACAAAATGGCAGAGAGCAACTGGCTTCAAAAGCTGCCTCAAGCATTATTCGAACGTCTTTTAAGTGCTGAGATAATTTGCCTTCAGCATTAAAATTACCGTTGACCATCTTATGTCCTTTGGTATCCATAATGCGTGAATAGGCGATTGTACTTTTCAAGACATTCAGTGTGTCTTCGGCATTTAGCCCGAGCGATCTAGCGAATACCAGTCCTTCGGCCAGTGCAGCGCGATTGAGACCTAATACCAAATTAGTTACTAATTTAAGTTTGGCTCCATTCCCTCGAGAGCCTACGTAAAAGGTTTTAAGACAAAAGCTGTTGAAAAGATCCTGGCATTGATCAAAGGCTTCGTGCTCTCCACTTACCAATGCAGTGACTTCGCCACGGCGGACTTGCTCGCTAGAACCGACGATTGGGGCTTCAAGGTATTGAATTCCACGAGAAGCAAGCCGTAATCCCAGCTCGATGCTAGCGCCCGGATCCCCGGTTGTCATATCGACAATAACAGAGCAACGCTGCTCGTCTGATTGCAGGTGTTGCAAGGCGTCGTTGACATCTTTATCAGAAAAAACACTGATCAAAACACGATCGCACTCACTTAATGGATTATTAGACCATTTAGCTCCTTGCGCGATTAAAGGATTTGCCTTTTCGATAATGCGATCGTATACGTGGACAGAAAACTGAGCAGCCAACAGCCGCTCGGTGATGGCTGTGCCCATTAGTCCTAAGCCGATCATTCCAACTTGATTATCATTCATTACACATAAAATATTAAAGAAAGCTAAACTTGTATCCTTGAGATTTTATGGACTTAACGATTTGTTGTTTCAATCGTTTTTAACCAACCTTCAATAGTAAAATCTGACGAGCCAATTTCGTTTGGATTGAGGCATGACAAATTCGCTTTCGGAGTAGGAGACAATTTCAAGTCGATAAGGGTTGCTCCGCCATC
>CAZIGP010000403.1:4387-4966 GCA_964538425.1 uncultured Pirellulales bacterium
TCAATGCCATGAGCATTACACCATCTACCTGCATTTAGAGTTGGTAAAGAATGAATTTTGTCACTCTTCCAACCAGGTGTTCCCAAGCATTTATGAATCCATTCGACGGCTTCTTTATAGGCGAAGAAAACTCGATGACCCGCTTGAGGTTCTAGCCAAGATTCGAAGCTTCCAGGAATATTCAACTGTTTGCAAATTTGCGTAGCGTTTGCAATAGATTCTTGTGTTTCGTTCCAAGTCGTAACGCCATCGTGTTCAATAATCGGATCGGTATCCCCATTCATTACCAACACTGCACATTGTGGCGCGGCAAGGAGCAGATATTCAGTCCAACTGCAAATTTCCCGCATGCGTTGGATCGGCGTTTTTGTGCAATGCTTTCCATGTCGTATAAGAATGTCGTCATAGGCCCACCCGCAAACAATGGCCATTTTGACTCGCGGGTCGAGTGCAGCCATCCAAGCAGCGACGGCGCCTCCCAAAGAATGGCCGGCGACGCCGATACGGTGGTGATCGATATCTTTTCGCTCCATCAGAAAATCGATTGCGCGCATGGCGTCAAAAACCAGCTTTCCCATG
>CAZIGP010000404.1:0-1441 GCA_964538425.1 uncultured Pirellulales bacterium
AGGCCTTTGGACCAACCGTCAGCCACTTTTGCGAATTGGCCAGCCAGCACTTCCGGCGGATAAGGCCCGCACCAACTCTTCAGGTCATCGTGAGGACAAACAACGACTCCTGCGGAAAGGCCTGTCGGTTCAGCGTAGAGTAGATTCGCCGGGCCAAGTTGTTGTGGTCCCCGATAAAGCACCTGAATATGGAAGGGAAACTCTTGAAATGCGGTACTGAACTTTGTCCACGCTTGACGCACGTGTCGAGCAGCTTGCTGACCAAAATGTCTTTCAGCAAGTTCTTGCAGTGCGGTCTCCTCATCCGGCGCAGATTGTTGCAATAATCGATTTGCCAACTCCAAGTTTGGTGACGGATACCCGCCTACGGACCAACTTAACATCAAGCCGTCAATATTCGCTGCTGCGAGACGCCGACTGTGTTGAGCAACCAGATCCATCACGGGTAAATAGGGAACGCTCGACAATTCCCACGTGGCATTGAATTGGACCTTCGCAACCGTTTTCATTCCGTGTTGTTTGGCAAGTCGCCACAGATTTGACGCTCGCGGGCCAGGGCCAACGGCCGACATCGAATATTCCCCAACCTGCGACGGAATGCCGCCGCGATTGATCGGCAATGACCACTCGCTGACCGCCATCGCCCAAATGGATGAGGGAAGTTTGGCGAGAATATCTGGTGCATCATGTGGTTGTTGCAGTTGAGTCGCCATGGGCATCGGATCACTGCTGCGTTTCCAAGGTTGCCAACCCCAATCCCAGACAATTACTTTCGCATCGGGCGCAGACTGATGGACGCCTTCTTCCAGGGCGGCATTAACTTCTGCAATAATCTCCGCTTTCGCGCGATGTCGGCAGCGTGGACACTCATCTTGGTGCCCATGCGAAGCGCAATTCGTTAAGTTTTCCGACGCGGTGATGGTAAAAATGCCGCCAAGTCCGGGAACTTCCCGAAAGACGTGAGCCACCGAATCGGTGAGCCATTGACGCACCTGGGGGTTGCTCGTACACAGCGTGATGTGATCGTCCTCACGAACCCCAGCCATTTCCGCGCGATTAGCGAAGAACGAAGCTGGCATCGCGCGCGGCTCATTCATATAAAGATAG
Organism: uncultured Pirellulales bacterium; assembly: GCA_964538425.1. Taxonomy (GTDB): domain Bacteria; phylum Planctomycetota; class Planctomycetia; order Pirellulales; family JADZDJ01; genus JADZDJ01. The sequence continues at coordinate 1,108 of CAZIGP010000404.1, forward strand.
ACGTCGATACCGAATTGCTTGGCTCGCTCGACGAGTTTTCGCAGATTGGCCAGCCGCTGCTCATGTCCAGCTCCCCACTCCGGAAACACAGCCCCGCCCGGAGCCAGTTGGCGTAGCACGACATGCAGCCAAATTCCATTGACCCCCTGGGCTTGAAGACGCTGCAGCAGTCCGTTGGGATAAGGATCGAGCTCCGGATCACTCAAAGGATCTCCGAAGAGCGCAAAATAGGAATAGATAAAACGCGGACTTTCGACGGCGTTCGCTAATTTCGAATCTTTCGATTTTGTTGTGGCCTCAGCGACCGTGCTTTTCGCGATCTGACTGAGATTCG
>CAZIGP010000404.1:1451-4961 GCA_964538425.1 uncultured Pirellulales bacterium
AAAGTACTTCTGGACGACTTGTTTGATTTCCGCGGCGCGCTGGCGATCCGCGGGCGACGGTTCCGAATAATGCACCGGATCACATTTCGGTTTCGACGCGCCTAACTTAATGAACAGCACATCATCTTCTCGGAGCGTGAAAGCGAGTTGTTCGGGAGTACTATCCAAAAGATGGATGAGCTGTTCATAAGGGAGTAGTTGCCAATTACGGCGGATAATGGTGAGATAGCCCCGCTTGTTCATCTCCTTAGAAACCCGCGCTGTCCCAGGCAGCCCCATCGATACTGCCACCTGCGTGACTTTGTCGGGCGTTGTTTTTAATACTTCAGCCAAACGATCGAGAGGGACTAAGCCCCAGTTTCTCCAGACGACCGCATGCAGCCTGTCCGGGAAGTGTAACACCGGAACGGGTTGGCGATCTGAGACCGCCGGTAATTCATCGGCGGCGATCGGGCCCACACCGATGAAGCTGATGATTAGAATCAGCGATGCGAAGATTAACGCGCTGACAATGCAATTCACTTTTTTCAAGATTTTCATATCGCTTGACTTTTACTGAAGGACGTCGATTTATCAAATTACATTGCCAGGCAGTGGCCTCGCCAGGTGAATGTCAACCGAACGATGCCCTATTTATAGCAAGTTTGTTTCGAGTGAAATACGAAGCTATGGTGGCCTGGCCCACGTATGTGCCGTTGCCACATTTTACTGAATCGTAGGTTCCATGAGAGCCATCGACAGCTTACTAATCTGATCGGATATTTTTCGCTTTAGCTGGTCATATGCTGTTAATTCCAATTGTGGCTCCACGCGAGGTCGGCGATAAGCCGCAGCGGCTTCGCCCCCATTCTTGAGCGCGGCATCGTAAGATCGACCGTAGTTTTCTGCTGTTACCATTTTGCTTACTTCTGCAAACAATCGATCGCTCGCAGCCGTCAAATCGGTTTTACCCGCGGCACGCGCTTTTTCTGTCAGTTTCTTAAGAGTGAACAGATACCGATAGTCATCAATTCCTTCTCGGACAGATTCCCAACCGATTGTAGAAATGATCTCGTCCGCCGTGGGATACACATAACTAAATCGTGGCCATCCGTCGAAATAAGCCCAATGACAACAACCTTTCACACCCGACACCCATGCCCAAATACCGAAGTAATAGCGATCTGTTTCGGGATCAACCGGCGCTAAGTTGCAGTCATAAATCCAAAGTTCTTTTCCCTTCCTTGCCGCATCGTCTAAGGGGTTTGCTTCGCCGCTTTTCTGGGCCATGCTTCCGATCCAGACGTCGTAGTATCCGCCGACGGTGTTAATTCCCTGTGATGAACGAATCGCTGTCGTCACTCGAAGGTTATATTGAGGGTTACCAGCTCGAAACTTACTTAGCTTTTCCATGAATTCCTTGACGCGAATATTCCGATCGTTGTCGCCGGGCTCATCGACAGCATAAAACAGCAGCTCAGGCCAATTTGCCCGCACTCTCTCAGCCTGTACCTGAGTCCATACATCCGCGGAGTAATTTTCCGCGCCTATCCAAATGACAGGAACACCTTGGGCAGGCAGATCCGAGTTTCGTAGCAGATTCATCGTTTGAGCAAAGCCCAGATGCTCCGCGTCCGCCACCGTCAGATCGATTCGACCGTTCTTCTGCCGCGGATACAGGTAAAGTGTGGCCGTCGTCATGCCATGCTCACGCATGTCGTCAAACACCTGTTTTTGAAACTGCTCGTTGACTAATTCATTTGGATACAGGCTTGTATCGTTGAACATGAAGAATGCCATGCCAGTATCCTTGGCACTTAAAAGGTGAAACGCAGGGACGGTCACCTCATATTTCAAAAGTTTGAGCGGCACCGATGGTGACCCAGCGGCGCTGAGCTTATGAGAGACGACTAGCTCGCAGCAGTATGTGCCGGGTTTAGCCGTGACTGGAACGTGCAGAGTTAACCAAAAAGATCGCATTGAGTCCGGCGCCATGTCGAGATCAGCTTCGATCTTCCGGAGAGACCAGGCACAGTTTTTGTAGGTATCACTTTCGCCTTTATCAAGCGGAATACGATATCCTCTTTGATGCCAACCACTCAAAGGCTCAACCATTCGGATCTGCACAGCGTCTCTGGAAATACTTTCGCCTGTTTCCGTTTTCAAATCACTTGCGAATTGGACCGACACCCCCTTGAGCGGCAAATTTCCGGCGCGTACTGAAAAAGCAGCGGATTCATATTCTCCGCGGGCCACAATCTGGGAGATTTTTCCGGCAGGTTTATCTGGCTGATTTATCTTAAACTCGGTTCCACGATCCAAATAATTCCTGACAAAAACCGCCGGCGCTTTTGGCGTATCCTTTAGAGCGTCTGCAACGCAGATGTCGCACATGAATGCGCCTAATACAGTCCATACGCCGACTTTGCGCGCAACAGCATTTCGAAGTAAATCAAGAAAATATGGCCGATTACACATCATTGCTTTAGGTTCCACGGTGCGAATACTTGCAGATTATTTTTGCCTGATGTTCGTTATGTGCTTTTAGCGAGCCAGGGGGCTTGCATGGTGACAAAAGTATTTCGGATGTGAGATCTTTCGATTCAGTGAGAATTGCCAATGATTTTGGCCACATTCGGCTCAATCGCTTCTGCCCAAATTTCATAGCCTGTGGGCGAAAGATGTAAAAAGTCTGGCATGATGTCTTTCGATAGCTTGCCATCATCCCTAAGAAATTTGGAACCGATGTCGAGATAGTCTATGGATCGGTTGTCGGCAAGCGCCTTAATTTGTTTGTTGATCGCAGCGATTTTTTCACGATTTTGATTTGGTGTTTCATCCCGCGGAAAGATACCCAATACCAAAATTTTGGTTTCGGGTAATTTCTTGTGCAGGAGCTGAACAATCGTTTCAATTCCAGCGGCGATATCTTCGGCTGTGTTTCCTGCTGAAATATTGTTCGTGCCAATCATCATGACAACTAATTTTGGATTAATACCGTCAATATTCCCATTGTCCAAACGCCAGAGGACATGTTCGGTGCGGTCGCCACTAATGCCCAGATTCATGGGCTTGCGGTTGCCGTAGAATTTTTTCCAGACAGCTTGACCATTTCCTTCCCAATCTTGAGTAATTGAGTCGCCGATAAAGACGAGATCGACATCACCCTGTTTCGCTCGCTCATTGAATTTTTTGTGACGTTCCATATGCCACCCATCTCGCGGCATGGGAGTGATGGTCGAGTCTTGGCCATGAACTTGTTCTTCCAACGGCAAGAACGACACCACTGCTAGTAAGAAGGCGACCGTTAACCGGAAGATGCTCAAAATAGGTTTCATAAATTTGATTTCCGATAGTCATGTAAAAATAGTGATTGTTAGAAAGTTGTGTCACGCAGTATGGCTGCTCGTTAATTCACTGCCATCAGATAGGCAATGATGTCTGCCATCATGGGGACATCGACTTGCTTTTCCAGTCCCTCGGGCATGATCGATTGGCCCGTGCTACGTAGCCGCTGGAGCTCGGTCCGCA
>CAZIGP010000405.1:0-4946 GCA_964538425.1 uncultured Pirellulales bacterium
CTCGACGCCGCTCGCTATGCCGACACGCACGGCATCCATCTCGACAACTATCGCGAGATGTGGTTGTACCGCGACTGGGTGATTCACGCCTTTAATCGCAATCAGCCGTTCGATCAGTTCACTCTCGAACAGCTTGCCGGCGATCTGCTGCCTGAGCCGACACTGGAGCAACGAATTGCTTCTGGCTTCAACCGCTGCAACATTACTACCAGCGAAGGTGGAATCATTGATGAGGAATACCTGGTTCTCTACACGCGCGATCGCACCGAAACCACCTCAACTGTTTGGCTTGGCCTCACCGCCGGCTGTGCGGTTTGCCACGACCATAAGTTTGATCCCTTGAACCAACATGAGTTTTACCAATTGGCGGCGTTTTTTAATAACACTGCCCAAGCCGCCAAGGATGAGAACATCAAAGACACACCGCCCGTGGTTATGATGCCGACGGCAAATGATCGCGAGCGCTGGGAAAAGCTGCCCGTGGAATTGGCCGAAGCCACCCACCAGTTGGAAACTCGCCAGCAAACGGCGAAGTCGGAATTCGATGCTTGGCTTACGGGTACTGCAAAGCAATATCTCGCCAGCTCAGATTTTCAGGAGCAACTGGAACTAAGAATCCCGTTGGATGAAGGGCAAGGAAGCACTGCTGCCTCCATCGTTCACAGCCAATCGCAGAAGTTGGCCCTGGCACATGATGATTGTTGGACCGACGGCTACACTGCTGCCAAAGCTTATCTAACCAGTGGCGATGCCGGTTTTGCCCTTCCGGACGCTGGCGATGTGGAACGCAATCAGCCGTTTTCGTTGATCGCCTGGATTAAACTACCCCAGGACAGCAGGGCCGGCGCACTAATCGCCAGGATGGATGACCAACACGACTACCGCGGCTGGGATTTACACATCGAAAACGACCGCCTGAGCGTTCACCTAGTTCACCAATGGCCGGCCGACGCCATCAAGGTGACGTTGAAGAAGCCGCTAACCAAAGACACTTGGCATCATGTAGCTTTCACCTACGACGGTTCAGCAAAAGCCGCCGGCCTGAAGTTGTATGTCGATGGTCAACCTCAACCCACCGATACGGTGACGGATACTCTCAAAAATACAATTCGCACCGAAGTGCCGTTGAAGGTTGGTCAACGGCATACGCAATCTCCGGTGAACGACGTGGCCTTGCAAGAACTACGGTTTTATCGGCAAAGCTTGGAAGCGTCGCAAGTTAATGCGATTCGGCAGACAACTCGCGCCGCCTGGCTTGTCGACAAGCCTCGCGACTTACTGACCGAAGCTGAGCGGTCGGAGTTATTCGACGATTGGCTGAAGAATTTGGATTCAGAATACCGCCGCTTGCAAGCGCGAAGCGAAGCGCTCAAACAAGAGCAGTCTGCGATTCGAGGGCGCAGTGCTATCACCCATGTGATGCAAGAGCGGGAAGGATTGGCCATGGCATTTGTGCTTAAGCGCGGCGAGTACGACAAACGGTTAGATCAAGTCGCTGCCGATACGCCGAAATTCTTGCCACCAATGCCCGCGGAATTGTTGAAGAACCGCCTGGGGTTTGCTCGTTGGTTACTCATGCCCGATCAACCCTTAACCGCCCGCGTGACCGTGAATCGCTTTTGGCAGGAAGTGTTCGGCACGGGGCTAGTGCGCACGGCGAACGATTTTGGCATTTCAGGGGAATTACCTTCTGATCAACCACTGCTCGATTGGTTGGCCGTCGAATTCCGCGAATCGGGCTGGGACGTGAAGCGGCTGTTCAAGCTGATCGTCATGTCGGCCACTTATCGGCAGGCTGCTGTCGTCACACCGGAAAAGTTGGAGAAAGATCCGCACAACCGCTTACTGTCGCGTGGCCCGCGTTTTCGCATGGATGCGGAAATGCTTCGTGACAGCGCCTTGGCTGTCAGTGGCTTACTTGTCGATCGAATGGGCGGGCCCAGCGTCAAGCCGTACCAGCCCGCGGCGGTCTGGGAAAGTGTTGCAATAATCGGAAGCAACACTCGCGATTACGTACCGGGTAAAGGGGATGATTTATATCGGCGGAGCCTGTACACGTTTTGGAAGCGGTCAGCCCCTCCTGCATCGATGGAGATTTTTAATGCTCCCACGCGCGAGACCTGCACGGTCCGTCGCGAACGTACGAATACACCACTCCAGGCCTTAGTGACACTGAACGATCCGCAGTTTGTGGAAGCTTCGAGGCAGCTTGCTCAGGCGGTGATCAAGTCAGACATGACGACCGATGATCGCTTACAACGATTGGCGCAACGACTGCTGGCTCGCGCGTGGCGACCAGAGGAATTGGCCGTCGTCAAATCCTCTCTGGACGGCTTGCTCGAGCACTATGCAAGTCATCCAGCAGAAGCTGAAAAGTTAATCGGTGTGGGCGAGTCGTTCGTCGATGCTAACATCGCACCGCCGATATTGGCTGCTTGGACCATGCTCACCAATGAACTTATGAATCTCGATGAAGTGCTCAATAAATAATGCTTTACTCTTCCGTGGGATCAATCTCATGGAGACAACGACATGAACCTGTTCCAAGAATTCACACAAAATATTACCCGGCGGCACTTCTTTGCCCAAGGGTCGGATGTCGTCGGCTGGGCTGCGCTCAGTTCGCTGATCGGGCAGGGAACCAGCGGCGTTGCAGGGACGGTCGAAGCCCCTGCTTCATTGGCGCTGCCGCAAACCCATCATGTCCCCCGCGCTAAACAGGTGATCTATCTGCACATGGTCGGTGGGCCACCCCAGATGGATTTGTTCGACTATAAGTCTGTGATGACTGATTGGTATGACAAAGATCTGCCCGACACCGTGCGCATGGGACAACGGCTCACGACGATGACTTCGGGACAATCTCGCTTTCCGATTGCTCCTTCAAAGTATAAGTTTGCCCAACACGGCCAGTGTGGCATGTGGGTGAGCGAGCTTTTACCCTGGACGTCAAAAGTGGTTGATGAGATGTGTTTTGTCCGCAGCATGTACACCGAGGCGATCAACCACGAACCGGCGATTTCGTTTATTCAAACCGGCAATCAAATTCCTGGTCGGCCCTGCCTGGGCGCTTGGGCCTCGTACGGATTGGGATCACTCAACGAAAACTTGCCGACTTTTGTGGTGCTCGTCGCGCAACCCAGCAACAAAGAACAGATTCAGGCCATTTCCGCACGGTTGTGGTCGGCCGGTTATTTGCCCGGCGAACATGCTGGTGTGTCGTTCCGATCGAGCGGCGACCCGATTTTGTTTATCAATAATCCGCCCGGGGTTGCTCCAGAAGTTCGTCGTCAGACGCTCGACGGCCTACGACAATTGAACGAGTTCACCTATCGCCAACTCGGCGATCCCGAGACGCAAACCCGCATTCAACAATACGAATTGGCTTTTCGTATGCAGACGAGCGTGCCTGATCTCACCAACCTGGCCCATGAATCCGAAGCCACACTGAAGCTCTACGGCGACGAGGCTATCAAACCGGGTACCTTTGCCAATAGCGTGCTGATGGCTCGCCGTTTAGTTGAGCGCGGAGTGCGATTCATTCAGATTTATCATAACAACTGGGATACACATGCTAATGTCGCCGGCCGGTTGCCCGACCAGTGCAAAGACATCGATCAAGCCTGTTTCGGGTTGATTCAAGACTTGAAACAGCGTGGCCTGCTGGAGAGCACCTTGATTGTCTGGGGCGGTGAATTTGGCCGCACGATTTACTCGCAAGGCGGCTTGTCGAAAGAAAACTACGGCCGCGATCATCATCCTCGTTGCTTCACGATGTGGATGGCTGGCGGCGGCGTCAAAGGCGGCACGATTTTCGGCGAGACCGATGAGTTTTCGTACAACATCGTCAAAGATCCTGTCCATATTCGTGACTGGCATGCCACCACCTTAAATCTATTAGGTTTCGACCACAACCAACTAACTTACCGATCCCAAGGCCTTGACATGAAACTTACTGGCGTTGAGGAAGCCCATATAGTAAAGGAAATACTTCGATAGTCGTGGTGTAATAATATTGGCGGCCTGAAAAGACACAATCCATCCCCAATGAAACCTGGCTGCAAAACTCGCTATTTGTTTTCCATGTGGAAAGCTTAGGCGAAATCTATGTCGTTGCGAATAAGGTGCTAAGCAGCATTCTATGGAGAGATTTTTGGCAACTTTGTGCTCGGGATGTTTCAGTCGTCGAGTGGCCAATGCTTCAACCCTAATTGGCTCGGTCAGTGGTTTGGTGGCGTGCTGCATGCTGTCGATTTATGTCCTTGTGACTCCGTTGTGCGCCAGTGCTTGGAATCTCGATTCTCCCTCTTTTATTTGATTGCATACTATGTCCATCAGCGAACAAATCCTAAAAAATCTTACTGCCTTTGATACCCCAACCATTTGCAATGTCATTGAATTGTTCGATGTTGTGCCCCGAAATCAGGGATATATGGATGCTCGCATTCGATCTGCCTTTCCGGAGCTGCCTCCGATAGTTGGCTATGCCGCCACTGCGTGTTTCCGGTCTGATGCGCCTCCTATAAACGGGGATGTCTATAGCAGCCTCGACCGACAGATCGAGAAGTTTTCTGAATTGCCTGGTCCGGCCGTAGTTGTGTTTCAGGATATTGATGATCCACCAGTTGCGGCCACGTTCGGTGAAGTGATGTGCTCGGTCTATAAAGCATTTGGTTCGAATGGGCTCATCACTTCCGGTGCCGGACGAGATTTACTCCAGGTACGGGCCCTCGGTTATCCAGTTTTTACAGGCGGCACGATTTGCTCGCATGCGTATTGCCATATTCTGAATGTGGGGGCACAGGTGCGAGTTGGAGGACTTGTGGTGAACAATGGCGACTTGTTGCACGGCGATGCGAACGGCATCGCACGAATTCCGGTTGAGATTGCTACCGAGCTGCCCGACGTTGCCACTGAGTTCGTCGCGGCCGAAAGAATCGTTCTGG